>CAXSEB010000051.1:0-1188 GCA_964235805.1 uncultured Chitinophagaceae bacterium
CACTTTCCCCGCTGGTACAAACGAGTATAAAAACCGTAAAGACGTATTAGATGCTTTGAAGAGTTTAATGGATGATTCATATGAAACTCCTGCTGAAACTCATCATGGCAGCCGTCCTTTGATTGGCGATAATACTTTTAGACCAAGTGGTACATTCCTCGCAGGTATGGCCTTTAAATTAGGTAAGAGAGTTAATCTCGCACTTGAGGACAGGTTTACAATAATAAAAGATGATTTGTTAGATGGTCAGCAATGGCAGGAACAGCCAATCGGCGATGCAGTTTTAACTTCTGATTACGATGCTTACAATTATGCTTCAGTTGGTTTAAACTTTAATTTAGGTTCTAAAGCTACTGAACCTTTATATTGGTTAAATCCTTTGGATTATGCTTATAGTGAGTTGAATAATCCACGTCACATGAAACTGCCAAAACCTATTTTGGATGATACAGATGGTGACGGCGTGGTTGATCAAATGGACAGAGAACCAAATACTGCAGCAGGATGCCCTGTTGATTCACATGGTGTAACAAAAGATACAGATGGTGATGGAGTACCTGATTGTAAAGATAAACAGCTTGTTACTCCAACAGAATGCCAGCCAGTTGATGCTGATGGTGTTGGTAAATGTCCTGATCCTGAGTGTTGCAAAAACAGGATGATGGATTCTACAGGAATGGGAGCATGTAACTTAGGTGATTTACCAAGCATTTCTTTCAGAGGAAATAGCGGCAGCGTTAGCAGTGATGCCAAAGCAATGTTGGCTACAGTTGCTTCAAAATTAAAAACAAGCGCAGGTTGTAATATAACTATTACAGGATATCCTGCAGCTTCTAAAGCTTCTCAAGCATTAGCTAACAGGAGAGTAGATGCAATTAGAATGTATTTAATGGAAAAAGAAGGTATTAGTGGTGACCGTGTTACTACAAATGTTGAAGTTGGAGGCGGAGATGCTAATACAGTGGATATAAAAGGTACAGGTACGGGTCAATAAAGTTTCACTTTTTGCTCAATGATAGCCCTTCCCGATTTTCGGGAGGGGTTTTTTTATTGTATTAATACATCTTGTTCGTAACTGTTGACTTGTGCAAAGACAATTAGGTAAGCTTTAATTTTAATAACGTTTAGTTGACTCCATTAAACTTTAAAAGGAGTTGCGGTTTGTAACATCTCTCGAAATGAAGACAG
>CAXSEB010000051.1:1198-4566 GCA_964235805.1 uncultured Chitinophagaceae bacterium
CATTTTTTAGTATAAAAAAGCTTCCAAGCATTCATATGCTTAGGTGTAAAGCGATCTTTAAACAAAGATACAAGTCATTACGACCAACTATTTCCCTGGTAGTGTTGGCCTTACTTCAACTTTGCTGGGCAATGTTCTTGGATTCATGTTTAACAAGTCAGCTACTAATTGTCCAATGTCTTCAGGCTGTATCTTCCAGGAATCTGCATCATTTGGTACGTGGTTATTAAAATGTGTGGCAACTGATCCGGGCATTATTGTGGTGACTTTGATACCATGTTTTCTCAAATCAAGCATAATGGCTTGTGTAAATCCTACAAGGCCGAATTTACTGGCGTTATATGCAGCTCCGTTTTCAAAAAAATTAGTGCCTGCGAGGCTGGCAATTGTGATAATGTAACCTTTAGAGCGCTTCAACGCCTCCAAACTTGCTTTAACACTGTTAAAGACACCGGTCAGATTGGTATCAATTATACTTTTCCAATCTTGTTCAGTAATGTTTTCAATGGAGGCAAAATGACCAACGCCTGCGTTAGCTACAAGAACATCCAGGCGTCCGAAATGATCAGTTACTGCTTTTACAGCTTCGGTTTCCGACTTCAATGATGTAACATCCGACTCTAAAGCTAAAACGGTTAAAGGATCTTTACTTAGAGATTCTGTAGCCTTTCGTGCTGCATCCATGGTGCGGCTGGTCAATGCAACGTTCATTCCATTGTCCAACAATATTTTTGCTATTCCATATCCTATACCCTTGCTACCACCGGTTATATAGGCAACTTTACCTTTAAGGCTACTTGTATTATTCATGTTAGTAGTGATTTCTAAAAATTTCTTGCTTTCTTACTTAATGCAATTTATTCAATGTAATTCTACAATAATAAATGTGTTAGCAAATAAGGCTTGCTGATGTAAACATGCTTTTTTAACGATTCATTATCGGCTTAGAAAAACGTTAACACAATTAGATACGTCTTAATAATGTTTATTTTGTAAATTTAAATGAAGTGATTCTATATAATTTCTAACCAGTTTATTATTGTTATCATGCGCTACCTTAAAACTTTATATTTCTTATTCTCATTGTTATCGGTGTTTTGTGTGCACAAAATTAATGCTCAGGCATTGAATATAAACGGTGATACAATATTTGTAAACAGGGAGGCCGAGATTCAAATTGTATTTCCCACTGTTCCAAAAAGTTTTAACACTATCCCTGAAAGCACACAGTATCGCATATGGAGTACTAAAAGTGGAATTAATCTAATTGCAGATGCTGAAAATTATGATCCTGCTACCTTGGTGGTTTCAGAAGGCGAAAGAAGCCATCGTTTTATTTTAATCTTTAAAAGAGATATCAGTAATAAGGAAGCAAAGTTATATTATGATTATTCAACAATAAAAAAATTAGATCAGCACATACGGACAACCCCTGCTATAAGGCCAATATCTTCGGAAAAAATAATTGTGAAAACTGAGCCTGACAAACAAGATAACACTAATGGAGTTGCTAGTACAACTGCAGTTGTGGTTGATAGCTCTTTAAGCTACTATGCTTTGCTGGGACAGGGCGATAAGGAAATACAATCCCAAAACTACCAGGCTGCAGCCTTAACTTTTAATAAGGCGCATATGCTTCGGCCAGAGGATAAATTTCCTCTGCAAAGACTTGATGAGATAAAAATAAAAACAACTGAAACTGTAAAAGCGTTGCCACAGGAAAGTGATAACAATTATAAATCATTAACCGCAGAAGCTTTCAACTACCTTGACCAGCAAAAATATACACAGGCTCAACAGGCATATCAACGGGCTTTAGAGCTCAGGCCAGGAGATGCATACGTAACCAGCCAGTTGCAAACACTTAATACATATCTTATAAGAGCAAGTTATAAAAAACCGGTTATTAGGGAAGCAGCGAGTAAAGACATCTCAACAGAAAACCTTACACCAGCGTCAAAGGATGTTGCCGCACAATTTCGGAAAGACAATGTTGTAACAGCTCCCAAGGCCAACGTTGCACAGGTTGAAAAAAATGAACAAACTTTATATACAAGGCAGTTAGCAGAAAGTAATTACAATAATACAATTAACACAGCCGACAGCCTTTTTAAAGCCGGCAGTTATGATAGTGCAAAAACCGCTTATAATAAGGCCTTAGGTATCGCAAAGAAAGACTGGCCAAGAGATCAGGTTAATAAGATAAATAAAATTCAAAGTGATCAAATTGCACAAGCGAATGCAGACAAACAAAAGTTGGCTGATCAACAAAAAATCGCAATGCAATTGAAACAACAAAAATTTGCAACGGAAGAAAGATTAAGAAGCGACAGTATTGTTGCAGCGCAGGCAGACGTTAAAAGGAAATACAATATTGCCTTATCAAAAGCTAAAGCCAGTTATGCAAAAAATGATCTTATAAATGCAAGGACTTTTTATGAAGAAGCGTCCGATTTAATGCCGTCGCAGCAGGAGCCACAGGCCCAGTTAAAAATAATCAATGATAAACTTAGTTTTGTTCCTGCTGATACATCAGGGATAGAGACGGAATATGACAGAGGCATAACTGTTGCAGATAGTCTCGTTAATATTAAAAGTTATGAAGCTGCAATAACCGCCTACAGGCAGGCATCAGAAAAAGATCCTACCCAATCTTATCCGTGGAAACAAATAAAATATCTTCAGTCTGAATTGGTATTGATTGCTAAGAAGAAAAGGGAAGATGATGAACGACGCTTCTCTGATGCTATTGTAAGGGCGGATAAAGCGGTAGTAGATAAAAAGTATGATGATGCTAAGTCTGCTTATAGTGAAGCTCTTAGCATTCATGCAGATAATGAATATGCACAGCGAAGACTTGCAATAATAAACTACCAGCTGGAAAAAGCAAAAGTGGAAAAAGCTCGCCAGGATTCTCTTAATGTAATTCCTGAAATTCCTGTTAAAAAGTCAAAAAGAAAAAAATAGTAGGAGGGAAGTAGATAGTCAAAACTTTCATTTAAATAGGTTTCGATACCTATAGCTTCTTATAACATATCCTGTGCGTTCGCTAAACTCTTCAACTTTATTTGAAGATGGAACTGCATTACCGGTGTATACCTTTTACATTAGTGAGCCTGCGCTACCTGTCGTAAAATTAATTGGAGTAACATGCTGTATCTTGGTGTTGCTTTTTCAAATGATAAAGCTGTAGAAATCAAATTAGTCCCGAACGATCCGGAAACTTTTTTTCAAAACGTGAAATTCCTGCGAACTGTTTTTACGTCAATCAAATTTTGGTTTGCCCTCTTCAAAGCAATTCCGCGAGTCGATATCGCCCACATTTCATCTTCCGGCACAACGAGCTATATAATCTCCACGTTGCCGCC
>CAXSEB010000051.1:4576-10788 GCA_964235805.1 uncultured Chitinophagaceae bacterium
TACCATTTACATTAGTTAGCCTGCGCTACCTGTCGTAAAATTAATTGGAGTAACATGCTATCCTTGTTGGTGTTGCTTATTCAATTGATATAAGCTTTGTAAAAACTCTAACGAAATCTTTTGAAGTATTTTTATGTGCGCTTGCCGGCTTAGGGGTTTTTCAAAGCAAAGCAATTATTTCCAAAAATCTGTCAGCGCCAGGACTTTAAAATAATTCATTCGTGCTCATCAATAGTTTCACCTAGTTGCGGCACAACATCATATATCCATTTTGGTAATTTCTCAGCCTCCATTTTCCATTGGCCTGCTTCTCTAAGCATTCTAAATTCCCAACGGGTCCCATCTTCATCCTTTACATCCACATGATAGCTTGTTTGATCACCAATTTCGAAGGGCTGAAAATTGAATTGTCTTTCGTTTATTGTCTTAGTAAATAAGTTACTCATTTGTATTATTGTTCAGGTTACAATATAACATTTGATTTGGTAACAAGAGTAGTTACCTGCACATAATTCTTTATAGAATCGCTAAAAAAATCCTAGCCGCTTCTTTTTGAAAGTCAGCGACAACAGCAACTTTCGGGTTTTAAAAGATGCCGATAACCATCAGCTTTGCATGACAATTAATCTCGAATTGTTGTGCATCAAATTTCAGAACCTAACATTTTATATTTTGGTACTCCGGTCAGCACTGTTAACGATGATAACACTTATAACCTTGCGCCTATGTCTTCAATATTTTGGCTGGGTTGAAGATGTATGATTGGCTTAAGCGCCTTTTCAAAAACAACTGAAAATATTCTTCGGAATAAAGAGTGCGTTTTAAATCTTCCAACTGTTCACCAGGTTGCTAATGTAAATCGCCTTGCAAAAACTACAAGCTCCAGTCCTGTGCCTCAAGGCAAGAAACAAAAAGGCTACCGTTATCAGGCTGATAAGTTTGGCCTTGCAGGTCTTACTCCTCTTAAAGCTCACAAGGTTTTTGCGCCGCTTGTTCAGGAATGCCCTGTTCAACTTGAGGCTACTTATGTTGCCACACATCTTTTAGCAGAAGACGATGAAGTACAAAAAGGACGCATCGTAACCATAGAATTGAGAATTGTTTGCGTACATATAGAGGAAACTATATTAGTGGAAGGCACCACAAACAAAGTTGATCCCAACAAATGGCGCCCGCTTACCATGAGCTTTCAAGCTTCGGTAGAAACCATTTACCGGCAGCGATATTCCATTCATTTAATAATTGTTCGGCTTCTAAAGTGAGAATGTTTTTATTGAACTGTTGTAATAATTTATCTCTTAATTCATTTCTTTTTATTCCGTGTTCTGCAACAGAAATGAGTTGTGTTAAATATTGCTCCGCATGTTCAATTCCAAATAATTGAGAAGGCGTATTGGAAAGATTAAGCAACGTTTCTGATATGTTACCTAAATTTTCTGCATGAGCTTTTTGCTTGGAAAAATTGTCAAAATTTAATATTACTAATATTTTCGGTAAGAGTATTTTGTACTCATTAAGTAAGTTCAAATAGTTTGCAATTGCTTGCCTGGCATCAGCTTTTACCTGTTGTGTGTATTGATTTATTTTAAGCGATTCTAAGGGATGATTATGTGGATGAGTAATAATTACTCCTTTCGTTTGCGTCTCTTCAATCAACTCATTCCAAATAATCAACTTATTGGGGTCAAGAGTATCAATATCCTTTTCAGGAAAATATATTTTATCACTATCCTTTTTTAATTCACTATACAATCCAAAGAGATCAAATAAACAATACCCAAAATGATATTTTTTATGAAGAGCAGTGATGTATGTATTTAATTCATTACGCAAAGCAAACAGCCTGTTGGCTTCTGATTGGAAATTTTCAGGAGAATTTATTTTAGCAACCTCCATTGCATTTTTAAGTTGTGCAAGAACTTCAGATTTCTTAGATTTATTTGAATGAAGCTCTAAACAAAAGGGATTTAACCCTATCGCATTTAATCGTGTTTGCACAACTTCTAAAGCAGCTTTTTTAGCTGACACAAATAATACTTTCTTGCCTTGATATAATGCATTTGCAATAATATTGGTAATGGTTTGGGATTTACCTGTACCTGGCGGACAATGCAATACAAAACTTTCATTTTTAGATGAAGTTATTATTGCTTGTAATTGTGAAGAATCGGTACTAATGGGCAGAGCCACATCAGCAGGGAATATACTTTCAAGATTTTGTTGTATATCAGTATTTATTTGCCACTGAAGTTTGCCGGAAACCAGGCTTGATACAATTTTATTTTTACAAAGTTTTTCAGCATTATTATGTATATCATTCCATAAAATAAATTTACTGAAAGAAAATGTGGACAGGAAAGATTGTTCTTCAACGTCCCACCCTTTTTTAGACATTATGCTCTGCCTGATAATATTGAAAATAGCTTTTACATCCACGCCACTCTCATCTTTAGGTAGATTTTCCAATCCACCGATATTTATTCCGAAATCATGACGCAACATTTCAAGTAATGGAATATTCATCATTGTTTCTTCTTCCCGGCTACGAATAATAAATCCTTTTTTGCGCAGATTTTTTAATTATCTCAACAGGTATTATTAATAAAGGAGCATAACGTGGTTTTTCGCTTGCAGGCGTTTCATACCACCTTAATAAACCTAAAGCTATATAAAGCGTATTGGCGCCATTTTCTTCAATTGATAAACGGGAGGCACGATATAATGCAGTTATACCATAAATAAGTTCTGCTTCAGTTAAATATGCTCTTAATCTTTTTTGTGTCAATTCTTTTTTAACTAAGTCAATTACAGGATCGCTTTGATTTAATGTTTTGTAAACCCCTGCATTCCTTAAAGGATTATCCCAATCTGTAGGTTTGGAAAGAATTTGAAGATCATCTCCGTTGGCTAAGGAATCTTCTAACTTAGCAAGATTAACACCGATAAACTGGATGGTACTTTTGTAACACGTAAGTTTAGTAAATTATTTCTTAATGTAAGATCAAGCAGTTTCCGCTCCCATAACATTTGTTTAGAAACTTCAATTTTATCTACCTCTATTATTTTATCTCCAATAACAATTTCAGTTGAAGCCTCATTATTATTTACCTGTTGTTGCTCTTGTATAATTCCCACCCATCCTGAGTTTTCAATCTTAGCGGCAGCGGTCTTATTCCACTAAATCTTGTACGCTGAACATCTATAAATAATATAAAATCATTTTCGTTTACCATTTTAAAATTCGCTGATTCAATGGCTTGATCAAATGATACCTTTTGTCCAGCGTTCATACAAGTTGTTTCCACTAATGCTATTTCATTTATTCCTGCAGAAGTTCTTTTAGTAATTAAGGAAGAATCATCATTTACTCCATCAGCAAAAGATTCATTAATAAGCCATGCTTCTGTAAATGCATGGCCCTTAATTATAATTATTAAAGAATGGATTCCAATAGATTCCAGACAGGCAGCATATAATAAAGAAAGATCAAGGCAGTTAGCCATTTTAATAGAAAAAATTGTATCACACATTCTAATCCTTTGCCCGGTTTCTTCAAAACTTGCAGGTACAGTGCAGTATATAATTTGCATCTCTGCTATTGCATCGTACACGGCTGCCATTTGCTTTAGTACTCTATCCGGATTTCAGGTTTGGTACTCATTAAAAGATGGATCACCTGTCCACTTGCCTAATATTTCGGATGCCCTTCTAAGAATCTTTGGAAGCTGTGGATGATTCGGTGTTATGAATGTTGAAAGCAATTCAGGCAAGACAGATATTCCATTCCATTGATCATAAGCCAAGAGATCAACTTTATGCACTTCGTTATAAATTGTTGCGTTTGATGCAGTAATTATCAGGGTAAAACTTCCTGATACTCTTTCGGTTAGCTCGGCAAGATACTTAGATGAGATATTAAGTTGAATCTTATCTAATTCGATACTTTCCTCTTTCTTTATAAAATCAATATTTTGATTCCATGTAATGGCAAAATCCGGATCGGAATGGATTTCAACAAAAATATTTTCAAGATCTTTATCTGCAATATTCTCTACTAAAATCTTTCTAATTACTGGAACATGATTTTGCTGCATCGCAAAATTAATAGAAGGATTATAAGTAAATTTAACTTCAACAGGTGACATAATTATTCTGTTTGTATAATCGTAATCTCTATGAATTTACCTTGGGTTATTCATATCCTCTGGCATCTCCTCTTCAATGAGTGCTTGGTCTAAGAGATTTACCGGTAAATCTCTTGTTGGTTTATTATGACTCAATTTTGCTTTCATCTGATTAGCCTGAGATAAAAGATTACCTTTTCCAGTATATAATTTCTTTTGTGCATCATTAAAAGTAGATGACGCTTTATTTAATTGAGTACCAACTTTTTCAAAATCCTCAACAAAAGCTGCAAGTTTTTCATAAATCTTTACTGCTTTTTCTGCTATAAGTTGTGCATTAGTATTAATGCCATCCTTCTTCCATAAATCATATACAAGCTTCATTGCAGCAATTAAATTTGTGGGACTTATAAGTAATACCTTTTTATTGTAAGCGTATCTCCAAAGGTCAAAATTATTTTTTGCATTGCTGTGATATATGCACCCTCAGCAGGAACGAATAACATTACAAAATCTAATGAATTTGCTTTTTGTTGATAATCCTTACTGCTTAGCGAATCAATATGTTTCAGAATAGATTTGGATAAAAGTTCCAAACAATTTTTTTGCACATCAACTTCTGTACAACTGCAATATTCTACATAACTTTTTAATGAAACTTTAGAATCAATAATAATGCTTCTTCCATCCGGATATTTTACAATAATATCAGGTAAAAAAGCTTGCCCTTCTTCATTATATAAACGCTCCTGAACAAAATAATGAATGTCTTTATTTAGACCCGCATATTCTAATATACTTTCTAAAATCATTTCACCCCAATTGCCTTGTTGTTTAATTTGCCCCTGAAGTGCGTTTGTAAGATTATTAGCCTGATCTGATAATAATTTACTGGTATCTGTAATATGCTTTATTTGTTCACGTAAACTAATACGTTCTTCTGTTTCCTTATTATAACGTTTTTCAATTTCTGTTTTAAAGGTTGTAAATTTTCTTTTAAAGGAGTAAGAATATCAGAGAGAGATTTCTCCTGTTGTTCATTAAAGACTTTTGTTTTTTCTGAAAGAATATTTTGTGCAAGCACTTTAAATTCCGTTTCAAATCTTTTACCTATTTGCTCAACTTCATTCTTTTGATTTACTAACTGTTCATTTTTATATTTCAATTCAGCATCTAAGAGATTTTTCTGTTTGTCAAGAAGGTTTATTGTTGTAATTGCTTCATTAAATCGTTGCTGCAAATTTTTAAACTCTTCTTTTAAAGTAGCTGCATTATTAATTTCAGATTCAACACGGGCACTTTTATCAGCTACTTGACTGCTGCTTAATCTAAGCTGATCTTGAAGATTATCTAATTGACGTTGAAGACTTATGTTATTAATTTATGATAACATTTTTTTCTGCTTCTAATGCGGCATTAGCTTTTAAGGTTTCAATATCTATAAATTTATTCTTAGAAGTTTGCTTTTTAATGAGCCATGCAAGGATAACACCAGATAGAAAAGCAATTAGGCAGTATAAGATAGTCATAGACATTTTTAAATTTGTTTTAATAACAACTTTATTTAAAATCTAGCTTGATAAACCATCACTACAAGTTAGCGGAAATCAACTTAAAATATACTATTAGGCGTACATAAAGCAAAGAAGCCCTTCAATTTTCTGAGAGGCTTTTTATAATATGCGAGCCTTATCGTCCTTCTAGCTTTTTTTAAACGATTTCCCCTTAACTTAAAAACGCTTCATCAGCAGATTAAAATTTGCTTTTTATAAATAATCTCCTTGCAAGATAATTTTAGAGGTAGCAATAGAAGTTCTGTGAAAAACTACCTCTTCTTTTAAAAGCAGTTGCAACTTTAATATTGCGTTTTTGAGTTTGATTTTTTTGTTTCATCTCTGATAATTTTTATCAGACAATGTAAAGTACCATCTGGACGACAATTGTATAATCTATCCAATTTCATAGTTTACTTTATTCTCTAAAAGTAAACTAACAATCTCTGTAGTTTACTTTCCTACATTAAAATAAACTATTGGTTCTTAAAGTAAAGAGCTTTATAGTATAAACAAAAAAAGCCTTTCAGTTTTC
>CAXSEB010000052.1:0-10683 GCA_964235805.1 uncultured Chitinophagaceae bacterium
CAAATCTTTTTGAAGCCTCAAGCAATGAATCTGCGCTAAGTGCCCGCAACTCTGACAAAGAATTTACTCCAACATTCTGAGCAAACTCAAGCCCTGTTTGCTCACCTTTACTTAGCGGCACAGCAGGCAAAGTGCCAAGTACAGAGCCACTTTCACCAATTGCGCCAGCGATTAAGTTTTTTGATAAAGGAGAAGCCATTTGCGCACTTACTGATGCTGAACCTGCGGACTCACCGGCAATAGTTACCTTTTTAGGATCGCCACCAAATGATGCAATATTTTTTTGAACCCACTTTAAGGCTGCATTTTGATCTAATAATCCATAGTTTCCTGAAGCATGATGTGGAGATTCTTTGGTGAGTTCCGGGTGAGCAAAAAAACCGAAAACTCCAAGCCTGTAGTTTACTGTAATTGCAATAATCCCCTTGGTTGCCATACTTTCACCATCATACCTGAATTCAGAACCATCGCCGGCAACGAACCCTCCGCCATAAAAATAAACAAGCACCGGAAGGTTTTTCTGACTGCCGGCAGGTGCCCATACATTTAGATAAAGGCAATCTTCACTTTTGCCCGGAGTGCGAAAACTCATATCACCAAACACATTATACTGCATTGCGTTTGATCCAAACTTTCCTGCATCCCGTACACCTTTCCAATTCATTACAGGCTGTGGTTCTTTCCATCTTAAATTGCCCACAGGCGGAGCTGCAAATGGAATACCTTTAAAAGACCGCACACCGCTTTTTTCGATCATCCCTTTAACCAAACCGTTCTCTGTTTTTATAAGCGTTGCTGAAGATGATGTTGTATTGTTTTGAGCTGATGTATATTCTGCTATCTGCATACAGATAAAAATAAAAAGGAAAAACTTTTTCATTTGTAAGATTTTAAAAGTGATTTCGTAACAAAATTAGTTAAGGTTAGCGATTTATCATCACGATATTTGTTGTAGTAAAGCCTGCCTGTAAGGCAAAGTCATTTAATAACTTTCGTATTTTATTGTACAACATTGTGCGTTTTATCTTAGCGCTTTTAATTTGTAAGCGTTACTCCAATCACAATTATATCTTAACACTACAGCACACGCTGAACGTCTTCTATCAAAAATGCTACCTTTATTTTTATACGAATAACAGTAAATGGAAGCAACTGAAAAGGAAAACGAAAAGGAGATAATTGAGCAAAGATTTCGCCTGATAACCGATGTAATATCGCATATGGTGTGGGAGATGGAGCCTGATGGAACAGTAAGTTATATAAACAAACAATGGCAAGACTGGACAGGGCTTACACTTGAACAAATTAATAAGGGTGGATGGACAAGGGTGTTTCATCCTGGCGATCATAAAAATATTTTTGAAAATTGGCAACAGGCGCTCAATACTAAATCAGAATATTTTGGCGAGTACAGGATACAAAATTCAAATGGTAAATATTATTGGTTCATGGGTAAAACCGTACCTATAAAAGATAAAACGGGCCAGGTTGTAAAATGGATAGGTACTTCCACTAACATAGACAGGCAAAAAAAAACTGAAGAGGCTTTAAAAGAGAGTGAATCCAGGTTTCGCCAACTGGCAGATGTAATGCCACAACAGGTTTGGACGGCTAACGAAAAAGGTGAATTAGATTATGTGAACCTTGTTACTATAAACTATTTTGGCAAGAATGAAGAGGAAATAATTGGTGCAGGTTGGCAATCTGTAATTCACCCGAATGACCTGGATGCAGTCTTGAGAACCTGGCAAAGATCGCTGCTTAACCATGAGTCTTACCAGGTGGAGTTTAGGCTGAAGGCAAAAGATGAAACATATAGATGGCATTTGGCCAGGGCAAGCTGCTTTGAAAGCAAGAATGAAAAAATTAAGTGGTTTGGCACCAATACAGATATAGAAGCTCATAAAGCTAACGAACAAAAAAAAGATGAGTTTATTAGTATGGCTTCGCACGAATTAAAAACGCCTGTTACTACCATTAAAGGATATGCACATATTTTACAAAGCAGGTTTGAAAGTGAAGGGAACGAGGATGCGGCATTACTGGTTAAAAGAATGGATCTCCAGATAAATAAACTTACGAAACTGATAGAAGATTTTTTAAACGTTTCAAAAATAGAAAGCGAACAGCTGCAATTAGATAAACAGGTTTTTAACTTTAATGAGCTTGTTGAGGAATGTGTATCAGGAGTTCAACTTACATCACCAACGCATAAGATAATTATTGAAGAAACTGAAGCCATTCAATACAAAGGAGACCGGCTGCGCCTTGAACAGGTTATTAATAATTTTTTAAATAATGCGGTAAAATATTCGCCTGACGCAGAAGATGTATTTGTGAAGTATAATGTACAGCTTGATAACATTGTAATGTCAGTACAGGATTTTGGTATCGGCATTGCAAATGAAAATCTTCTTAAAATATTTGACCGTTTTTACAGGGCTGATAACAGCGCAATGATGTTCCAGGGATTGGGATTGGGATTGTACATATCTTCAGAAATTATTAAAGCACATAACGGCAGCTTTTGGATTGAAAGCGAAGTTGGCAAAGGTTCTACGTTTTATTTTCTTCTACCGCTGAATGAAAAACAAGATATAAGTATTGATACTGATAACAAGACTTATTATTCTGACAGACACGTAAAAATAAAATATGAAGAAGCCGAAAAGTATCTCGAGGCGGACTGGACTGGTTTTCAAAATCTGCAATCAGTACAAAAAGGTTGTATGATCATGCTTGATCTGCTGAAAAAAAATAAATGTTCAAAAGTTTTGAATGATAACACTCATGTGCTAGGCAACTGGTCAGAAGCTGCAGACTGGGGAGGTAAAATCTGGTTTCCCCAAATGCAGCAAGCAGGCTTAAAATATTTCGCATGGATATATTCTCAAAGTACATTCAGTAAACTTTCCGCACATAAAAGCCTGGATGTTATGGCAGGAAATATAACGACACAATTTTTTTCTGAAGTAATGGAAGCGAAGGAATGGCTAAAAGAAATGAATTAATTTTTAAAACTATAAAATACTATGAGTAATAAATTATCAAATCTTGTTCTTGTTATTGCTGTCTTCTCGTTCCACAACTTATTTGCACAGGACAATGTGCCTGACACAACAAAGCATCCGGATACATCTAAAAAAGGCTGGGTAGATCTTTTCAACAACAAGCTAACCAATGCTATTTATCCAAAGGGAGTTTGGCGCAAAACAAACGGAGTTATAACGGCTACAAAAGATGAGGCGTTATGGACCGAAAAGGAATACGGTGATTTTATTCTTGACCTGGACTTTAAAAATGCGGAAGGTACAAATAGCGGTGTAATTGTTCACGCAAGTGATATGAAAAACTGGATACCGAATTCTGTAGAAATACAAATAGCAGATGACTATTCAAAAGAGTGGAGCAGCGCTCCGGCTACATGGCAATGTGGTGCAGTGTTTGGGCACCAGGCAGCAACAAAGCACATCGTAAAAAAGCCGGGTGAATGGAATCATTACACCATTACGTGTAAAGGCAAAAAAATATGGATAATGCTAAATAACGAGCTGGTAAATGAATTTGACATGAGTTTATACACGTCTTCAAAAGCTAATCCCGATGGCAGTGAAATTCCTTCATGGCTCAGCAATCCGCTTGCAACACTGCCCTTACGTGGACACATTGGTTTCCAGGGAAAACATGCAGGTGCACCAATCTATTTTAGAAATATCAGGATAAAAGAGTTTCAATAATACTTCAGTGCTTCTGCTGATATATAACTTAAACTTACGTATGAAATCATTTTTATTACCGGCAATAACAATTATGTTAATTACTTTGACTTTAAAGTCTGCTGGCCAAACTAACCGAAGTAAGACTGGAAACAACGAATTCTTTTTAAATCCTTTCTTTAAAAAAAGTGATCTGCCTTACCAGGCACCTGCATTTAATAAAATAAAAAACACTGACTTTGAACCTGCGCTTGAACAAGGCATGATATTACACCTGCAGGAAATTAATAAGATTGCTAATAATACTCAACCAGCCACTTTTGAAAACACACTTGTGGCGATGGAGAAAAGTGGAACCTTGCTGGACCGTGTAAAAGCAGTGTTTTCACTGCTTACAGGAGCAAATACAAATCCTGAATTACAAAAGATACAGGAGGAAATAGCGCCCAAACTTGCTGCACATCATGATGCCATTTACCTGAACGCTGCTTTGTTCCGGCGCATTCAGCAGTTGTACAATAACCGGGGGAAATTAAGCTTAGATCCTGAATCAAAACGCTTAATAGAAATTTATAACCAGCGATTTGTTTTGTCGGGCGCTAAACTGTCTAATGCAGATAAAACAACCTTGAAAAAACTAAATGAACAAGAGGCGTCGCTTAGTGCAAAGTTCACAAACCAGTTGCTTGCGGCTGCTAAAGCCGGTGCTTTTATTACAGGTGATTCTTCAGACCTTGCAGGTCTTTCACCCGGCGAGTTAGAGGCAGCGGCGAGAGATGCCAAAGCCAATAAGCTTGATGATAAATGGCTTTTGTCTTTACAGAATACTACTCAACAACCGGCTTTACAATCACTGTCCAACAGGGCTACACGCCAAAAACTTTTTGAAGCTTCATGGAACCGGGCAGAGAAAAATGATTCCAACGATACAAGAAAAACCTTATCGCAAATAGCTAAAGTTCATGCCGAAAAAGCGCAGTTGATCGGGTTTCCAAATTACGCAGCATGGAAACTGCAGGACCAGATGGCTAAAACACCAAAAGCAGTAAATGATTTTTTTGCAAGATTAGTTACATCAGCAACTGAAAAAGCAAAACAGGAAGCCGCAGATATACAAGCTTTGATTGATAAACAAAACGGTGGCTTTAAGTTAGAGCCGTGGGATTGGAATTATTATGCAGAGCAGGTTCGTAAACAAAAATATGATCTTAATGAAAATGAGATCAAGCCTTATCTTGAATTGAATAACGTGCTGGAAAAGGGTGTTTTTTACGCTGCCGATCAATTGTACGGTTTAACTTTTAAAGAACGTCATGATCTTCCCGTTTATCAACCTGACGTTAAAGTATTTGATGTACACGATAAAGATGGATCAGTGATTGGTTTGTTTTATTGTGATTACTATAAACGTGATAATAAATCAGGCGGTGCATGGATGGACAACCTTGTGCAGCAAAGCAAATTGCTTGGTACAAAGCCAGTAATTTATAACGTTTGCAATTTTACCAAACCGGCAGAAGGCCAACCGGCGTTGATAAGCTTTAGTGATGTAACCACTATGTTTCATGAATTTGGTCATGCGTTGCATGGCTTCTTTGCCAGCCAAAAATATAAAACACTTTCCGGCACAAACGTGGCGCAGGATTATGTAGAGTTTCCTTCACAGTTCAACGAACACTGGGCGCTTGATCCCAAAGTTTTAAAACACTACGCTGTGCATTATCAAACCAAACAGCCCATGCCGCAGGCCTTAGTTGATAAGATAAAAAAAGCCCGGACATTCAATGCAGGATATGACCTGACTGAAGTGTTAGCCGCTGCTGCCCTTGATATGCAGTGGCACCAACTTTCAGCAAATGAGCCGGTGCAGGATGTAGATGAATTTGAAAAAGAAGCGTTGGTTAAAACCAAACTTTACTTACATGAAGTTCCATCACGGTATCGTTCCAGCTATTTTTTACACATTTGGTCTAACAATTATGCAGCAGGATATTATGCTTACTTATGGACAGATATGCTGAACCAGGATGCGTATGCATGGTTTAAGGAAAACGGTGGTTTAACAAGAGCCAATGGTCAACGCTTTAGAGATATGATCTTATCACGTGGCAATACTGAGGATTATGGTAAAATGTTTCGTGCCTTCCGCGGCCATGATCCTGAAATTAAACCTATGGAACAAAGCAGGGGCCTGGTTCCGGAGTAATATTGTTCATTAGTTTTTTATCACTATTTGAAGATATTTGTTTGGTTTTAATTTAGAATGTTAGCGTATTGAAATCGATACTATTACTATCACCGCAATATGGCATCTTGTTTGGATAAACAATCAACATCATTTTATAAATAAATTTTTATGAGATCACCCAAATTTAAATGGCTGTTATTAATAATTACATCTTTGATATTCACGTCAGGTTTCAGCCAGGATAAAGAGTCGTCAAGAATTGACGCCTCTGCAAAAGTGTTGAATGATTTTGTAGCAATGAAAGAAAAAATTCCGCAGCAATTATTAGATATCACCGAAGGTATAATCGTTATCCCAAAAATGATAAATGCGGGTTTTGTGATTGCGGGTAAAAGAGGAAAAGGTATTGCTGTTGTAAAAAGAGAAGATGGCAGTTGGAGTAACCCAGCCTTTATAACCCTAACCGGCGGCAGTGTTGGGTTTCAGGCGGGTGTACAATCTGTTGACCTTGTATTGATCTTTAAAACAAAGGAAACACTTGAAAAAATTGGTAAGGGAAGTTTTACGTTAGGTGGTGATATTTCGGTTACTGCCGGGCCTCTTGGAAGAAACTCAACTGCCAGTACAGACTATAAATTAGAAGCAGAAGTATACTCTTATTCCAGGAGTAAAGGTTTGTTTGCGGGAATAAGTTTAAGCGGCTCTGCGCTTAGTGTTGACAGTAAATCAAATGAAGCATTTTATGGCGAAGAAACTGATGCCGAGAACATCTTTTCAAAAGAAACAAAAGGAAAGCATATATCTATAGCATCGCTTAAACAGGCTTTAAATAATATGTACAAATAACGTTGCCGTAGAAAACAAGTCTCGGGATAAATAAAGAAAATTACAACTTACTGATAAGTTATAGAGAAGTAGCCTTCTGTTAACTGTGCTTCCTGCGTACCAGGTAATTCAGCTGCATGAAAATCAAAAGTCCCTCTTATTTTTTTGCTGATTGTGTTATGTTCTAAGATAGTTATAGTTCCTGTGTCAGCGGCCATATAAGCAGAATCACTATTATATTGGCCTATATAACTTGGCCCGAATAAAGTAAAAGTATATGTGCCCGGCGTAATATCTGCCGGCAATGAAATGCCAACGGTTTTAGAAACCTGTTGATTGCTTGCGGAGAAATTAACCATACCGAAAGCCGAAATACCTGATACCGAAAATGCAGGAAAATCCACTCCATTTACTTTTACTCTAAAAGTATCCGTTGAATTGGAAGGAGGTATTGCCGTTGTTTCAAAAGGGATGTTATTAAACACACCTTCAGTAATATTTTTCTGCGTTAAATCAAAAGCTCTGTACACTTTAATGCTGAATGTGCCACTCATAGTTTTATTTACCAGATCGATTGATGTGATGGATAGTGTACCACCGGATTCAGCATCAGAGTTTCCCTGGTTGGTAGCATATGAGTAAGCAGTGTCTTTATTATAAGCGCCGGCATTGGATGGGCTGTTAATATCAAGAGTATAAACATGAACTCCGGAATCTGCGACTACCAGTACAATTTTTTCTCCGTTACTGTTTAGGCCTGTAATAGCTATCTCACCTAATGCCCTCGTGGCTCCTGAAGATTTATCGGCAATAAAATTAATGCCGTTTATTTTAGCAGTAAAACTTCCCGTTACAGGTTGTGGCGGAGTTATAATAGTAGAATCTAGACCATCAACAGTAAACCCTTTTTGACAGGAATTAGAACCAAAGCATAGTACAAAAAAAAATATTCCAATAAGTATTCGCATATGGAAAGTTAACGAAGAATAAAGAGTAATATTTTATTTTGCGCCGCCAGGACAATTTTTGTTTAGAAAGGAAGTGTATAACGCTGACAAATGCTTTCTTGTACCTTCACCTTCGCTTATGCTGTGTGTTCTATTCGGATAAGGCATAAACTGGAACTGCTTGTTATATTTTATTAGCTCGTTAAGTAGTGTTTCTGCATTATCATATTGAACATTATCATCGCCTGTGCCATGTATATACAATAAATTTCCCTGTAGGTTTTTTGCATAATGGATTGGAGA
Organism: uncultured Chitinophagaceae bacterium; assembly: GCA_964235805.1. Taxonomy (GTDB): domain Bacteria; phylum Bacteroidota; class Bacteroidia; order Chitinophagales; family Chitinophagaceae; genus Ginsengibacter. Next base: position 7,980 of record CAXSEB010000052.1, read on the forward strand.
CCCATTTACATAATCATCCATATTTTCCTGTGGCAAGCCCATGTATCTTTCTGTATAAACATTATCATAGAATAATTCATTGGTGATGGCTGCTATAGCAATACCGGTTTTATAAATTTCAGGATGCTGAAACATAAGGTTTAGTGTGGCTGCTGCACCACCACTCCATCCCCAAACTGCAACGCGTTCTTTGTCAAAGTAAGGCTTGTTTAAAAACTTTTGTGCCGCCATAGCCTGGTCGTGAATATTAAGAACGCCAATCTTTTTGTAAATAGCTTTTCGCCATGCAGCGCCTTTTAACGAAGGCGTACCGCGGTTATCAATTGATACCTGGAAGTATCCTGCTTCACTCATGTCGCCATCATATAAAAAATTACGGTGATTTCCATAATTATCATTAACAGTTGATCCTGCCGGCTCAGTATATACATAAAACACTACCGGGTATTTTTTTGTACTGTCAAAATTTGCAGGCTTTACCATCCATCCATCAACAGTAATGTTTTCATCAGTTGTAAGAGAAAAATATTCAGTCCTGTTCTTTTGATCTACCCGCATTGTTTTCAAGATGCTGTTATTCTCGTTTAAAGACTTATGATCAGGTAATGAAATCAATTCAGTTGCAGGAAATATTTTATAGCTTGAAAAAGAATGCAATGCATACATACCGTTTGGCGAAATATCATAATCATGTGTACCCGCTAAATTTTGTGGTGAAACCATTTCCAGGTTGCCGCTGCCATCCAGCTTTGTTTTGTATAAGTATAATTGCGTGGCGTTGTTAGGTGATGCCATAAAATAAACATAGTTATGAGCTTCATCAATAAATTTTATATCTCCTATATCGTAGTTTCCTTTTGTGACAAGTACTTCATTTTTGCCATCACGGTTTACACGATAAATATGTCTCCAGCCATCTTTTTCAGACACCCATAAAAAGGCTTTGCCATTTTGTATCCATTCCCATCCGGTTGGGTCACTATCATGCCATCTTGATTTGATATCTATCCAGGCTTTATCATTGTCAGTATAAAAATTCTGCGCACTTCCAGTATTGCTGTTACAATAGAAAAGTTTGCTTTCGTTTTGTTTCCTGTTTAATTGCTGAATAACAAGCTCGTTAGAGTTTGATGCCCATTCCATACGTGGAAGGTAGTGCTGCTGCGGATCTCCGGGAATGTTCATCCACCTTATAACCGGGCTGTTTATATTGATAACTCCAATGCGTACCGGCGAAGGTGGCTGCCCAACTTTCGGATACTCAACAGGAATAACCCGGGAGTAAACAGAATCAGTTGTATTAAGCATATAATAGTCTCTTATCTTCGTAGCGTCTACCTGCCAGAAGGCGATTGACCTGCTGTCAGGGCTCCAGCGAAAGCCATCCCTGCAATCAAACTCTTCTTCATATACCCAATCAAAAGTGCCATTTATAAGTTTCCTCGTGCCATCTTTTGTAAGCTGCGATATACGGTGCGTAGCCAAATCTTCTACATAAATATTATGTTCACTTACATAAGCAGCTTTCTTGCCATCAGGAGAAATTTTTGTAAACATTAAAGATTGAGAAGGCCTGTTCTTTCCAAGTTGTGTTAATTTATTTGCAGCAATATCTAATAGCCAATAATCACCCCTGGTATTATATCGCCACACCTTTGCTGTATTGGTATAAATCAGTAATTTATTTTTGTCGGCGGTAAATTGATAGATATTAAAAGACAGCGGATCAGTTTTTCCGGAGGGAATTAATTGTTCTCTTTTAACTAAAATGGTTTCATTTCCTGTGCCAATATCAGTACGTACAATTGCACCATTCTTTATTTCCATAATGGCATTTCCATCAGGCGTCCAGTCAACCTCCTTTGGTTTAAATTGAGAGAAGCAATTGAAAGAGAAAGTGAGAAATACAAAAACTATCAATGTGTTTAAAGACTTACATTTCATTTTTAGATTTTTAATAAATAAAAATACCTAATTAGTACAGCCTTCCATCTTTATAATTATTTTAATTTTGAAAATGCCTGATAAAGAAAAGCTCCGGTTAGATAAATATCTATGGGCCATCCGGCTGTTTAAAACACGCAGCCTGGCCGCTGAAGCTTGTATCAACAACAAAGTGAAACATAAAGGTGTAAACGTAAAAGCAGCAAAAGCTGTAAACATTGGCGATCAATACGAAGTAAAAACCGAAGCTAAAAAATGGCTTATAGAAGTAAGCGGCCTGTTGCATAATCGTGTGCAATATTCTGAGGCAATTAATAACTATATTGACCTTTCACCGGAAGAAGATAAAGAGCAGGTGCATGCAAGTGCGTTTGTTTTTCAAACGGGTAAAAGACAAAGTAAGCAGGGAAGACCAACCAAAAAAGAGAAGAGAAATCTTGATGAATTTAAGGACCCGCTAACTCCCTGAAGGTGATTATTGAAAGTTTACTCAATCTAACGTTCACGGCTGTATGTGGAATTTCTAATTAAAATAAGCACCTTTTGGGTTGAGCATTATGAACATTGATATAATTTCTGTACTACCTGAATTAATGAGCAGTTTTTTTTCTCACTCAATTCTAAAAAGAGCTATCGAAAAAAATCTACTTAATGTTAATCTCCATAATCTAAGAGATTATACTACTTATAAACACGGGCAGGTAGATGATTACCAGTTTGGCGGAGGTGCCGGGCTGGTTATGATGTGCGAACCTTTAGC
>CAXSEB010000053.1:0-4741 GCA_964235805.1 uncultured Chitinophagaceae bacterium
GTTCCACCGCTTATGATCTCATAATTTTTAGCAGTAAACGCTTTGGCCATTGCCTGCGCATTGAGCTGTATTTGTTTGGCATAATCAGCAAATTCATCTGAAAGTATTTCTCCAAACGACACAGCCTTAGCAGCTATCACATGTTCCAGCGGACCGCCTTGCGTGCCAGGAAACACACCCATATCAAGCAAATTGCTCATCATACGAATATTGCCTTTCATATCTTTTAAGCCAAAAGGATTTTCAAAGTCCTTTTTCATCATGATGATGCCTCCGCGTGGTCCACGTAAAGTTTTATGTGTTGTAGACGTTACAAAATGGCAATGTTCAAACGGAGATGTTAGTAATCCTTTTGCAATTAATCCTGCAGGATGCGCCATGTCACAATACACAAACGCACCAACTTCATCAGCCACTTTTCTTATTCTTTCATAATCCCATTCACGGCTGTATGCTGAGGCTCCGCAAATGATGAGTTTAGGCTTTTCTGTTCTTGCCTTTTCTTCCAGCATTTCATAATCTACTAAACCCGTTTCCTTTTTTACACCATAAAAATGCGCCTCATATAATTTTCCTGAGAAATTTACCGGTGATCCGTGAGTGAGATGTCCGCCCATGCTCAAATCAAGCCCTAAAATTTTATCGCCCGGTTGCAGTATAGCCAGCATCAAAGCAGCATTCGCTTGTGCGCCGCTGTGGGGCTGCACATTCGCATATTCACAATCAAATATTTTCTTTAATCTGTCAATAGCAATTTGCTCAATCTCATCTACATACTCACAACCTCCATAATACCTGCGGCCAGGATAACCTTCGGCATACTTGTTTGTTAAAACTGTTCCCATTGCCTGCATTACCTGTAAAGATGTAAAATTTTCTGATGCAATCAACTCAATACCTTCTCTTTGTCTTTGCAACTCTTTATTAATAAGGCCGAAAATTTGGATATCATTCTGCATTTTAAAAATTTGCGGCAAACCTACAAAATTATGTTCGATGTAAGATGTACGGAGTATGGCGTTTGAATGTACAAGGTAATCGTGTTTAAAGGATATCGATTGTTGATCAGAGAGTTAAATTATTCTCATCTAATATTTATTCATTGTGCTTCAAATGTTATTCGTTCTGCATTCTTTAATTCGACATTGTTTATCAGGCATCTTACATCCAACATATTTACTATATTCACGTTCCCTATGTTGAGGCGACTGAATTAAAATAGTTACATAAATGAAGGCTATCATTCCCGTAGCAGGTGCAGGCACAAAGCTGCGTCCACACACTTATACACAACCGAAAGCATTAATTCCTTTAGCAGGTAAAACTATCTTAAGCATTAATGTTGATCAAATGCACGAAGCAGGCATTAACGATTTTGTATTTATAGTTGGCCATCTTGGAGAAAAAATTCAAGACTATATAACTGCAAAATACCCTGACTTAAACTGCCATTTTGTTTATCAGAATATAAGAAAGGGAACAGGTCATGCCATTGATCTTACTAAACAATTAGTTGGTGAAGAAGAGGTTTTTATAGTGCTCGGAGATACTATTTGTGAATACAACATAGCTGAGGTACTTGATTCGCCTTATTCAATGTTAGGGGTAAAAAAAGTTGACGACCCAAGAAGTTTTGGAGTTGCCGAAATTGACGATAAAGGATTTATCAGCCGGGTTGTTGAAAAACCTTCTATACCAAAATCAAACATGGCATTGGTGGGCTTGTATAAAATTAAAGATTCCGGTTCGCTGTATAAATGCCTGCAAAATATTATCTCCAACAATATAAAAAGTAATAACGAATTTAACCTCACAGATGCGCTGGAATGTATGATACAGGCGGGTTCTGAGTTTAAGTCATTTAAAGTACAAAACTGGTTTGATTGCGGTAAGAAGGAATCATTACTTCAGTCTAATGCTATCCTTCTCAAAAAATTTGGTGGCAGTATTGCTGAAGCAAATACTTTTGAAAATACCATATTTATACCACCTGTTAGCATCGGCGAAGGCTGTGATATTAAAAACTCTATAATCGGCCCCAACGTGGCAATGGATGAAAATACAAGTGTGATTTTTTCTATTGTAACAGACTCTATCGTTGGCTCATATTCTAAACTATATGATGTGGTGCTGGATGATTCTCTTATCGGGAGCGATACAGAAATACGAGGTGAAAAAAGATCTCTTAATATTGGTGACAACACCGAAATCGACCTTGGTTCTTAATGGATCCACTCAAGAGTAAATATAATTTTTAAATCACCTTTACCAGCTTTGTTTTTCAATTTTGTAAGACGAATAAATAAATGTTATCTTAACTAACAACATGCCTTTGTTTCAATACCAGCCAACCGCCACTAAAAATAATTGGTATATTTGCACCTTTTAAAATTATAGTAACCAATCCAGTTAAAATGTTTGCTGAAGGTAAGCCTCTGTATAAAAAAATCCTTTTACCATTTTTACTTCATCTATTTTGCTTATGTATTTTTTCGTTTCACACCTTAGGCCAAACAACCCTTGAAATTCCGGACAATATTGATCCAAACATAGTAAGGCAATCAACACCGGCCCAGTTACAACAATATCTCAAGGATCAAAACCAGGGTAAAAAAACTGCTGGCGAAGATGTTCATAGAAACAGGCAATCAACAATAAAACCTCTTAATAAAAACGCAAAAGACAGCCTTGAAACTGACTCTTTAAAAAATGAAACAAGAGAACCGGAAGAGGTTTATGGAAGCAGTCTTTTTAAGAATACAGCGATACTTGAATTGTCAGAATTATCAACACCGCCACTGGATTATCCTATCGGAGTAGGGGATCATATTGTTGTTTCACTGTGGGGAGGTGCTGATCTGGAAATAGATTATATTGTTGCAAGAGATGGCTCAATTTTTCCGCAGGGTTTAGGAAAAATAACAGTGCAGGGTTTAACTTTTGAAAATGCCCGGGCCATTATCATTGACCGTTTTAGAAGAGTTACTCCAGCAAGTACAAATATTTCTGTAACAATGGGCCAGCCGCGAACAATTGTTGTAAATGTTTCGGGTGAGGTTAATGATCCTGGGCCTGTCGTGGTATCAGCCTTTACCAATGCGCTTAACGTAATTGCACTTGCCGGCGGACTTACCCAATATGGCGATCTGCGCAGCATAACGATAAAAAGAAATGGAAGAATCATTGATTCGCTTGATGTATATAAATACCTTACCAAAGGAGATTTTGGAAGACACTTATATATGGAGAATAACGATTTTGTAATAGTCAATATTTATGAAAAGAAGGTGTTGGCGTCAGGTCAGTTTAAGCGCCCAATGTATTACTTACTTAAGAAAGGCGAAGGCTTTAAAGATTTGCTGACATACACCGGAGGCTTAACATCTGAAGCTTATGCTTCTGGCGGAATTATAATTAGAAATGAAGATGAAAAGCAAGTAATAAAGAATGTAAATTTTAATAATGTAGGAAAAACGGTTGAGAATGATGACGAAGAATTGTTTAACGGCGATGTAGTAGTGATCAATCCTATTAATACTGGCTTAAAAAATAAAGTAATAGTAAGAGGTGAAGTAAACTACCCGAATATTTATGAATACCGCGAAGGCGACCGGTTGTTTGACCTTATAAACAGAGCTGGGGGAATAACACCAAACGCTTACCTGCAACGGGCTTATGTGTATAAAGGTGCAGGAGATTCAACATTGATATCATCTCAAAAAATTGACGTTAGCCTTTTAGAATTGAACAAAAATAATGAGAGCAGGTTTAATGTGCTTATAAGCCCAAATGATGTAATTGAAGTCTTTAATCGCAACCAGTTTGCTGAAAAACAATTTGTAACAATAGAAGGTGAAGTGCGTTCGCCTGGCAGGTTACCAAAGTATGGTGGAATGACGTTAAAGGATCTGATCTATCTTTCAAATGGGTTAAAGCCAACGGCTGAATTTGGCAGAATAGAGATTTCCAGCATTGTTGATATGGATTCTGCACAGCAAGGTTTAAAACCAACACAAACAGTTGTACGATCTTACACAGTTCTTCCAAATCTTGAATTAGATTCTGTTACAGAAAAAGTTGTCATAAAGCCGTACGACCAGGTTTTTGTTAGAAAGAATCCCAATTTTGAATTGCAGCAAAATGTAATATTACAGGGGTTGGTAAAGTATGAGGGAACTTATTCCCGGTTAAGCAAGCATGAAACGTTATCTGATTATATAGCCAGGGCGGGCGGTTTAAGAGATAACGCAAACTTAGGCGGCGCAATACTTTACCGTAATAAAAATACGGGTATAAGAGAAAACAGGTACCTGAGCAAAGAGACAAAATATTTAAGAGATTCTACCGGCAATATTGTTGACAGCGTAGTTTTTGATCCGTCTGAGCCAATAAGTATCGATCTTTATAAAGCCCTAAAATACAAAAGCTCCAAATACGATCTTGTATTACAGGAAGGCGATATAATTTTTATACCTGAGATTAACCCGGTAGTAAGTGTTAAAGGTGCAGTGCAGTCGCCACTTAAAGTATATTTTGATAAAGAGCATACAAATCTTTCTTATTACATTGATAAGGCAGGTGGCTTTGGAATACGGCCATGGAGAAAAAGGATCTATGTAACTTATGCTAACGGAAAAAGTGAACGTACGAGAAATTTTGGATTTTTTCATTTCACTATTAAGAAGCAGCCGGAGGTTCATGACTTTAGAGAACTTACTATAAAACTTATACAACAAATAAA
>CAXSEB010000053.1:4751-5474 GCA_964235805.1 uncultured Chitinophagaceae bacterium
ATTTTTTCATTTCTATCCCAGGGTTGAAGAAGGAAGTATTGTAGTGGTGCCTCTCAAACCTGAAAGCAAAACAATATCTGATTTTGCATCGCAAATTTTTGTTAGTTTATTGCCGGTGCTTTCAGCGATTGTTCTAACAAGAGTAATTAAATAAACAGTGAACAATACTACTTTTATTAGTACTGCCGATTTTACCCGTTTGCTTATTAAACGGTTATACAAATACCGTTTTTTAATAATTGTTATATCGCTTATTACAGGTATACTATTAGGTTTATATGCAAAAAACTCACCGGCAACTTATACTTCAAAAGCAACTATATTTTCGTTAAGCAGCAGTAACGATAACACAACAACTTCTTCTGCAATAAGCATGTTGTTAGGCTCTGAAGCAAATAAAAGCTTTAGCGACGAAACTTCTATAAATATTATCGAGCTGGCCCAAAGTCGTGCCATCCGCGAAGCGGTAGCATCAATGCCTGTTCCGTCCATGGGGAACAAGATTATTGCTTCCCTTTTAATAGATGGTATAAATAATCACAGGGGACTGTTTCAATCTAAACTTACTGCCCCTAAAAATAAAGATGAATTAATAACTTTTGGAGCCTCGCTTTTAGAAGCCGGATTATCGGCATCTATTAATAAAAACAATTCTTTTGTTTTAAACTATACGGGAAGAAGTGAAGAGCTTGTAAAAATTATAAGCTATGGATACATCGATAA
>CAXSEB010000053.1:5484-10618 GCA_964235805.1 uncultured Chitinophagaceae bacterium
CACAGTTTTATATCGATCTGAAACGAGAGAAGGCAAAAAGGGATTTTGAATTTGCAACAAGTAAGGCAGATTCATTAAGAAGAGTATTAGGTGCTAAAGACTACACCTTGATTGCCATGGACAAGAGAACACTTTTTACAAACACTGAAAGGTTGCAATACAGTGTGCCATCTCAAAATTTAATGGAGGATAAACAACTTATCCGTAACCAATATTCTCAGGCAGTTATTAACCAGCAGTCGGCAGCGTACAAATTGCAAAAAGATACTCCATTGATAAGAATTTTGGATAAACCAGATCCTCCATATGATAAGCAAGGTAAATCTCCATTGTTATATGGGTTAATCGGTTTCTTAGTGGCGTCTGCGTTACTTAGCGGCCTAATTGTAAGCAAACTCTTTTTACGTTTTACCCGCCAGGAAATATCACGGGCCTTATTCAGCACTGCATCTTCTGAAAATACTACCACTACGGCAACCGTGTTATGATCTCCGGAATAGCCATTTACCCATTTCTTTAAAGGTTATTTTTTTTCCATAGAGTAGAATTCCTGTACGGTAAATTTTTGCAGCAAGCATTGTTGTTAAAATAAATCCTGCTATTAATGACGCCATGGAAAGTGCAAGCTGCCAAAAAGGGACGCCTCCTGTGGGAATGCGGCTCATCATTACAATGGAAGAGGAAAAAGGTATGATGCTTGCCCAAACCGAAACCGGGGCGTCAGGTTTTGCAACTGCTGTTGTCATTATTATAAATGATAAGATGATAGGCATTGTAATTGGCAGCATTAAAGATTGGGCTTCCTGGGGGTCTTCATTTACAACGCTGCCAACAGCTGCAAAAAGTGATGCGTAAAACAAATACCCGCCTATAAAATAAAATAAAAAGCAAGGTATAATAAGAGCCCAGGGTGCCTGCGCCATCGTATCCTGCGCCTTAAGAATGTTTAATGCCATTGCGCTATTTGCCGATGGCGTCATTTGTGTATTCACCTGTTGCGCCTGTTGTAATACATCGTGTGATAAAAACATGGAAGCTAATGATGACAATGCTACTATTAAAACTATCCATATTAAAAGCTGGGTAATACCAACAGCAGCTATACCTAATATCTTGCCCATCATCAATTGAAAAGGCCTTACTGAACTTATGATCACTTCTGCAATCCTGTTCATTTTTTCTTCCATAACACCACGCATCACTGCGGCGCCATAAATAAACAACGTCATGTAAATTAATATGCCGCTGCCAAAGCCAATGCCATAAGCTAAACCTGAATTAGATTGCGCCGTGGTATTGCCTTTCTTAACTACAGGACTAAATTTGTAAAGCTTTTGCTGATCAATATTATTTATCGAATCAAGAACTTTTTTGTCAATGTTATTTTCTAGGAAGGCCTTATTCCTGATGGCAGCATTTATCTGGTCTTTAATTTTTTCTTCTGCCGCAAGGCCTAATTGTTTTTCTGAAAGAAGTGTTACTGAGTCGTTTTTAGATTCATAATTTTTTGGTATTATTAATATGCCTGAATAACCTTTGGTATTAAAGTTAGTTGCAGTGATGTTTTCAGGATATTCAAATTGAATCATGTCATCACTATGCAGGTTGTTTTTAAAAATTCCGTTGTCGTCTTTTACCGCTATTTTATGTTTATCAATGCTGTTTATTGAAAAGTATGCTGATGCAGCTATAAATCCTATAAAGAATAAGGGAAGTAAAATTGTTGAGAGTATGAAAGTCTTGTTTTTAACCCTTGTAAAATATTCTCTTTTAACAATCAGCCAGATCTTCTTCATAATAGCAGTTAAGTGAGATGTGTAGTTTGATGTTTAACCCTTAAACCTGTTGAAATTGTCTTGTTACAGCGGTGTCCTCAACCTTTTTAATAAATATGTCATTTAATGATGGCAGTATTTCGTTAAAAGAAATGATGTCTGCATCGTTATTTAGCAAAGTTTGTAAAACCGATGAAGGTTTAACTCCTTCTTTTATCTTTATTACCATTACATCATTTTCCTGTTTCACAATATCAAAAGCATGCTCGTTTAGCATGATTGGAAGTTTACTGTATTGGATGCGGAAAAGATTTTCCTTACAATCCTGTTTAATTTGTTTAACACTGCCGTCTAAAATTTTTTGCCCCTTATTTACTAAAACAATATGATCACAAATTTCTTCAACCTGCTCCATTCTATGTGTACTAAAAATTATAGTTGTGCCTTTTTTTGAAAGGTTAAAAATTTCTTCTTTTATGAGGTTGCTGTTTACCGGGTCTAAGCCGCTAAAAGGTTCATCAAGTATAAGCAGTTTAGGCTCATGCAAAACAGTAGTTACAAATTGCAGTTTCTGGCTCATGCCTTTACTAAGGTCTTCTACCTTTTTACCCCACCAGCTTTGCATTTCAAATTTCACAAACCACTCTTTTATTTTATTGATTGCATCTTTACGGCTTAGCCCTTTTAATTGTGCCAGGTATAAAGCTTGTTCGCCAATTTTCATTTTCTTATACAAACCTCTCTCCTCGGGCATGTAGCCTATTTTTGTGATGTCATCGATACTATTAAACTTTTGCCCTTCAAAAATGATATCGCCTGTATCCGGATATAAAATTCCTGTTATCATTCGAAGCAAGGTTGTTTTTCCTGCTCCGTTTGGCCCAAGCAAGCCGAATATGCTACCATGTTTAATTGAAAAGCTAATATCATCTACGGCTTTTTGAGTAGCGTAATATTTTTTTAAGTTGCGAAGCTCAAGGATGTGCATATTAGCGGATGTTGTTATTTGCTGCAAAGTATATTTACCAAAAGTAATCAATGCTCTTAAGATAATTTAAACGCTTATCGCGGATATTTGCAACGCTACCTTTACGCCATCCATAGCAGCACTTACAATGCCACCTGCATAACCTGCGCCTTCACCGCAAGGATATAAATTATGTACCTGCGGATGCGTTAATGTTTCCTCATCTCTTGGTATTCTAATAGTTGAAGATGTTCTGCTTTCTGCAGCAACAATAACGGCTTCGTTTGTATAAAAGCCTTTCATTTTCTTTCCAAATATTTTAAAAGCACTTTGAAGATTTTTAGAGATAAACAATGGCAAAACGTTTTTTAAGTTTGAAGATTGAAGGCCTGGCAAGTAAGAACAATGTGGTAAAGATGATGATGTTTTATTTTCAACAAAATCAACCATGCGCTGGGCCGGAGCAACAAATTTTCCACCACCTTCAATAAATGCCTTATGTTCAATTGTTCTTTGAAATTTCATTAATACAAGAGGATCATCTTTCTCAGTATCTACTTCTAACTTTTTATTTTCTCTCAATGCATCGTTTATCTCTACCTGAACAACCATACCGCTATTGGCGAATGGATTATTCCTTTTAGAAGGGCTCCATCCGTTCACAACCAATTCACCTTGTTCTGTAGCAGCAGGTGCAATTATTCCACCCGGGCACATACAAAACGAAAACACACCATGGTTATTTATGTTCTCTACTAAACTGTAAGAAGCAGGTGGCAAAATTGAACTATGCGTATCTTGTTTATCGTGGAAAGTATGAGCAGCATTTTTATATTGAATGCTATCAATTAAACTTTGAGGATGTTCAATACGAACACCTAATGCAAAAGGCTTTGCATAAATAAGAATGTTTCTATTAAACAACAATTGATAGATGTCTCTTGCTGAATGACCTGTTGCTAAAATAAATGCATCTGCCTGGTAGATACTTTCATCAGCACATTTTACCTGTTGCACTTGTTGATTTAATATGGTGAGATCAATAACTTTTTTTTCAAAAAGAACATCACCGCCACATTCAATAATTTGCCGGCGCATTGCAGTTATAATCTGCGGTAATTTATTAGTTCCGATATGAGGATGTGCCTCATATAATATTTTTTCTTCAGCACCAAAATGTACAAACAGATGGAGTATATTCTCAATATCACCACGCTTTGAGCTTCTTGTATATAACTTACCATCACTGTAAGTGCCGGCACCTCCTTCACCAAAGCAATAGTTACTTTCAGGATTTATAATGCCCTCTTTATTCAATGTTGCAAGGTCTCTTCTTCTTGCTCTTACTTCTTTACCTCTTTCTAAAATAATTGGTTTTATACCTTGTTGAATTAAAGTTAATGCGGCAAATAATCCTGCAGGTCCTGCGCCAATAATTACAATTCTTTTTTTTGAATTAGTTACATCTTTAAAATCGAATTTCTTTAGAGTACGTTCTTTAAATGGCTCATTAATAAATGCATTGACAGTAAGATTTATCCAGATTGTTTTTGCCCTTGCATCAATTGATCTCTTTATAATGTGATAACCTGTTACCTGTTCAGTTTTTTGGCTTAATGTTTTTGAAATGATTTCTTTAATACTAGCTTCGTTAGCAGCTTCTGACGGGAGAACCTTTAAAATAATTTTTTGCTGCATATTATACGCTCATAAGGCAGTAGAAAATTCTATCGCTTATACTTATAAAAACAAAGGAAGGCTGATATGTTTATATCGGAATAAAGTAATTTAATAAAATAACGTTTCCTGAAATGCTTACCATTAACAGGTTTCAGGCGATTTTCAGAAGGGCAGATCATCAACAGCCTCTGAAGAAGATGATGAGAAAGTATCCAGAGGTTCCATATGCCCCTCATCTGCTGCGGTACTTTTATTTGACTGTAGCAATTGTTCAATCCGCCATGCATCAAGGTTTGTAATATAATTGGTACGGCCATCTTTCTCCCATTTACTGCCCTTAATATTAAAGTAAACTTTTACCTCATCACTAATATTTATGCGATCAACAATATTTGTTTTATCCTGAACACACTGAAACTTTACAAAATTGGTAATAGTGCGGCCACCAATATCTTCTGACTTCTCAACCACAAACTCTCTTGTTTTAAAAGTTTCTGAACGTTGGATTATGTCGTACTTGGCAATTAATTTACCCGTTAATTCATAGCTCATAAAAAAAATTAAGTGGCTAAAGATAGAGTAAAAAATGTCAAAACAAATTCTAATAAATCTTTAATTATATCTCTTTATATAAAATATTTTAATGTCAAAATTTAATTCAAAAAATAAAAAATTTATTAAATCACATATTGTAGTTGGCGGTAAAAAACAA
>CAXSEB010000054.1:0-9867 GCA_964235805.1 uncultured Chitinophagaceae bacterium
TTCCTGCATGGCAATTGCTTGGCGGCAGGTATCGTGATAAAATAAGATTGTATGCTGATACGCCTGAAGCTGGCTCGCCGGATGAACAAAAAAAGTTAATGAACTATCGCATCAACGACCAGGGATATACATGGTTAAAAATGGACCTTGGCATTGGTGAATTAAAAGGAATTCCAGGTGCATTAGTAAATGATAAATTCTGGCAAAATTCACAGGGTGATTTGGCACAGTGGGGAGATCAGAGTAATTATATGTCTTATGGTAACACACAACATCCTTTTACACAAATACAAATAACTGATAAAGGCCTTGATGAGCTTGGGAAATTGGTAGATACGGTTAGAGGAATGTTAGGTTATGGTATTCCACTTTCTACTGATCATTATGGACACTTTGATGTAAATAACGGAATCAGGCTTGGCAAGTCACTTGAAAAATACAGGCTTGCATGGCTGGAAGATGTGATTTCATGGGAGCTTACCGATCAATGGAAGATGTTGTCTGATGCACTGGAAACGCCTTGCCTTACAGGCGAAGATATTTTTCTGCTTAAAAACTTTAAGCCGTTAATTGATATACATGCTGTTGATATTATTCACCCTGACCTATCCTCATCAGGTGGTTTATTAGAAACCAAACGGATTGGCGATTATGCTGAAGAGCATGGAATAGCGATGGCAATGCACCAGGCTGGTACACCAATTTCGTTTATGTCGAATGTGCACTGCGCCGCTGCTACTCAAAACTTCCTGGCTCTTGAACATCACTCTATAGACCTTCCATGGTGGGAAAGTTTGGTGAAGACTACTGATGGAAGAAAATTAATTACAAAAGGGTTTGCTAATCTTCCTTTAACAGCGCCTGGTTTAGGCATTGAATTAAATGATGACGTAGTTAAGCAACATCTTCATGCTAATGACAAAAGCTATTTTGCTCCAACTCCACAATGGAACGAAAAGCGATCACACGACAGAATTTTTAGTTGATAACAACAATTAATCTTTTCGTGGTGAACAATAGTTGAAAAGAGTTAAAATACTGCACCAATGAAGACTTCAATTGTTTCATCACGCTGGTACAGGCTTATTCCTGTTGCTTTTATTACTTACAGTCTTGCTTATCTTGACCGTGCTAACTTTGGATTTGCTGCAGCTGGTGAAATGGCAAAAGATCTTCACATTACTGCCGCTACATCTTCACTTTTAGGATCGTTATTCTTTCTTGGTTATTTCTTTTTTCAAATTCCCGGGTCTCATTATGCTGCCAATAAAAGTGCAAAAAAGCTCATCTTTTGGTCGTTGATATTATGGGGCGCATTGGCAATAGCAACAGGTTTAGTAAGTAACATAACAACGTTAATTGTTATTCGCTTCATGTTAGGTGTGGTGGAAAGTGCGGTAATGCCTTCAATGCTTATTTTATTAAGCCGATGGTTTACAAAAGCAGAGCGTTCACGTGCTAATACTTTCCTTATCCTTGGCAACCCGGCCACTATTTTGTGGATGTCTATATTATCAGGCTATTTAATCAATTCGGTTGGCTGGCGATGGATGTTTATCTGGGAAGGCCTGCCGGCAATAGTTTGGGCCTTCTTCTGGTGGCGACTGGTGAACGATAAACCTATAGATGCAAAGTGGCTGAGTGAAACCCAGAAAGAAGAGTTGGCAGCGACATTACAAAAGGAACAGCAAGGCATAAAGGCTGTCAAAAATTATGCTGCGGCCTTTAAATCGACAGCAGTTATTTTGCTTTGTTTACAATATGCATTGTGGAGCATTGGCGTTTACGGGTTTGTAATGTGGCTTCCGTCTATAATAAAAGCGGCGCCCCAAATGACTATTGTTAAAACCGGATGGCTTTCATCTCTGCCCTATGTATTTGCAATAGCAGGCATGTTAGGAGCCTCTTACTTTAGCGACAAATCTTTAAACAGGAAAGCTTTTATCTGGCCATTTCTTTTGATAGCAGCGCTTGCGTTTTGCGGTTCATATTTTATCGGAACTACAAATTTTTGGCTGTCTTTCATGTTGCTAATTATTGCCGGCACTGCTATGTATGCACCATACGGGCCTTTTTTTGCAGTAATAACGGAGATACTTCCAGGGAACGTAACAGCAGGAGCAATAGCACTCATTAACAGTTTTGGTGCTTTAGGTTCGTTTGCAGGAGCATATTTTGTAGGATATCTTAATGGTACTACAGGCAATTTTAGCGCTTCCTATATTTTTATGTCAGCTTCTCTATTTCTTTCAGCGATAATAACGGTAATCGCTTTAAAAGATCCCAATCTTCTGCACAAACAAAAATTAGCTGAAATAATAGCATAGTTGAAGTGCTTTTTATTAAATGATTCTATTTGGTATTAATTAATAAATAAAATGAAAAGATTATCACCACTACTTATATTCTTATTTGTGTTTTCAATTGGCTTAAACACAACGGCTCAATCAGCATCAGGCAAATTGACAAAACATGAAATCAAAAAATGGTTCAACAAAAAAGATTGGCTTGGCGGGCTGAAAATAAAGCCACAAAAGACTATTAATAAGTCTGAATTTTTTAGGCAATATCACCTTAATAAAAGTTTTTGGGATAAAGCTTTTGCTTTTTTAAGGGAGCATGATCTGCAGGCTTTGCCTGTGGGAAGAACTACGATTGATGGCGACAATGTTTATGCATTGGTAACTCAAAATCCGACAAAGAATTTTGACAGCACAACATGGGAATCTCACAGAAAGTATGTTGATCTGCAATACGTGATTTCTGGTGAAGAAAAGATAGGCATTACGCCCCTAGAAAATGTAACTGAAACAAAACCTTATGATGCATCAAAAGATCTTATTAATTATACAGGAAATGGAAAATTTTACCACGCTTTACCGCAGGTGTTTTTTCTTTTTTTTCCAACTGATGCTCACAGGCCAAACCTTACCCTTGGTGGTAATAAGCCAGATAAAAAAGTTGTAATTAAGATCATGTATACAGTTAGGTATACAGATTAACACTTTGCTCATAAAAAAAAGCCATTCACATATTGAATGGCCTTTTTTGCTAAATAAGAAGATTAATTGATGTTGATTAATCTTGCAGGTTTTTGCTTTGCTTCTTCTTTTTTTGGGATGGATAAGCGTAATAATCCATTTTCATAGCCGGCTTTGATCTTGTCCGCATCAACTACATCTTTTGGCAAATGGAAGCTGCGATAAAAAGATTGAAAGCTGAACTCTTTCCTTGTATAACTCTCTCCATCTTTGTCTTCGTGATGACTTTGTTTTTCAGAACTGATGCTGAGCGTATTACCGTCCAGTTCAACTTTAAAATCTTTCTTTTCCATTCCTGGAGCAGCTAATACCACTTCAAACGATTCTGGTGTTTCCTTAATATTAACTGATGGAACGCTATTTCCAGAGTTAGCAAAATTACTTCCCCAGTTAAAAATATCACGGTTTAAAAAGTTATCCCAAATAGAGGGCAGTGCTGAATAAGATTCGTTATTTCTTTTTACAAGTGACATATAAACCTCCTTTTTATTGGTTAAAAATTAGTTGTTTATAGTCATCTTTTCAAATGAAATGCCATTCGCTTATGCAATATGTGTATATGAAATATTTTCATTTACCATAATTAACTTCTGTAAAATTTTCATTTTCAATTGAACAACTGTCAGAGGTCATTTTAAATCACGACCGGTCTTTTGTTGAAGCATGTCTATTTTTTTTGATGCTTCTGCTTTAGTGAGATCTTCATTAAAATCTTCGCCTGCCTCATCAGATAAAGTTTTTAGGTACGACCGTTGAGCCCCTGTCATTGGTTCATCGCCGGTTTTCCAGTCGTCCGGATCTTTAACTGTATTATCGCCGGTTAAATTATTGTTTGCCTGCTCTTCCGCCTCCTGGTTGGTTGTGGGATTTTGTTGCTGGCTGTTAGTTATAATGTTGTCTTGATCTTGCATAATGGATTGCTTTAATATTAAGTGATTATATTTTAAGTGACAGTTGTGTTTATTTTAAAACGTGTTATATGAATGAGACGTTGGATCAGCAATGATATTAGTTACATTAATCATTAGTGTTTTCATTTGCGGAATTTTGCTTTTCTGTTGCCGGCATTTCATGTACATTTTTAAAATCAGGAATCGTAGTATCAGCAGGTAAGTTTTCGTTATTAATAGAAGGGATGTCGGGCACATCTTGTCCTCCAGCTATTTCGAATTTTCGTGCCGCTTCATCTCTGCTTCCGCTGATAATACTTTGTTTATCTTCAGTCATATTTTTTTTAAATTTGTAGAAAATCTTATGCCACTAAATTTTTACTTTTCTATTTTCAAAAAAGTAAGTTTATTTATTGTTGTTTAATATTATCCACTTACCTTCGCACTCCCAAAATAAATTTGGTATAAAATAAGTTCTTTTATATGTCTCAGAGAATTAGAATTAAACTTCAGTCTTACGATCATAACCTGGTTGATAAATCAGCAGAGAAAATCGTTAAGACTGTACGCAGCACTGGTGCTGTGGTAACAGGTCCGATTCCATTGCCAACTCATAAAAAGATATTCACGGTTTTGCGTTCTCCTCATGTTAACAAAAAAGCACGTGAGCAATTTCAGTTGTGCACACATAAAAGACTGTTAGATATTTATACCAGTAGTTCAAGAACCGTCGATGCCTTATCAAAATTAGATTTGCCATCCGGTGTAGATGTTGAGATTAAAGCGTAACCCTGTACTTCTTCGTCGAAAGAAGCAAAGGAAAGTTCTTATAAGATTAAAGTAACATCCATGTACGCCTGGCGTACCGCTGGATAAAAAAGATAAGATGAAAAGTATTATTGGAAAGAAAGTTGGCATGACCAGCATCTTCGATAATAATGGTAAGCAAACTGCTGTAACCATTATTGAAGCAGGGCCATGTGTTGTAACTCAAAAAAAGACTGTTGAAACAGATGGTTATAATGCACTCCAGATAGCTTTTGGCGATAAAAAAGAAAAACACACTTTGCTCTCCGCAAAAAATCATTTCGCCAAAGCAAACACTCCGGCAAAAAAACACGTAAAGGAAATACGCAATAGCGAATCAGATAAAAATATTGGCGACAATATCACTGTTGATATATTCAATGAAGGTGATAAAGTTAACATAGTTGGCACCACGAAAGGTAAAGGGTTTCAAGGCGTTGTAAAGCGTCACGGATTTCATGGCGTTGGCGGTCAATCTCACGGTCAGCACGACAGGTCAAGGGCTCCGGGTTCTGTTGGGGGCTCCTCTTATCCTGCAAGAGTTTTTAAAGGAATGAGAATGGCAGGACGTATGGGCCAGGATAAGGTTCAAATAAAAGGCCTGAGTGTGGTTAAGATATTCCCTGATAAAAATTATATACTAATAAGTGGCTCGGTTCCCGGTCACAATGGTTCAATCGTTTTAATCCAGAAATAATGCAAGCAGATATATTAAATATACAGGGAGAAAAAACCGGCAGAATTATTGAACTCCCAGAGGAAATCTTTGGTATTGAACCAAATGATCACGTTGTTTATCTTGCTGTTAAGCAGTATTTAGCAGCACAGCGCCAGGGAACTCATAAGGTGAAGACGAGGGCCGAGGTTCAGGGTTCGTCAAAGAAATTGCATAAACAAAAAGGTACAGGCGGAAGCCGCAAGGGAAACCTTCGTAACCCTATATTTAAAGGTGGTGGTACCGTTTTTGGGCCAAAGCCATATGGATATGATATCAAGCTTAACCGTAAGGTGAAAGACCTTGCCAAAATAAGTGCGCTTAGCCAAAAAGCTAAAACAAATGGAATTGTAGTTATCGAAGATATTACAATGGAAGCGCCAAAAACAAAACAGATCACACAGATTTTTAAGAGCTTAAATACCGGTGCCAGGAAGACTTTATTTATTCTGCCCGAGCATAATGATAATGTTTACCGTAGCTTTCGGAATGTACCTTCAGTTATCGGTACTTTATTAAGTGATGTTAACACTTACGACATTATGAATGCCAATGTTGTGGTGTTTACAGAAAGTGCTGCAAAAATATTTGTAGAAGAAAATGTTGAAGTGGAAGAATTAACACCAAATCCTTAAGAAGGCTTAAGAGAATTAAATAACAAAAAAGCCTCCCTCCAAGGAGGTTTGGGGGATAATAAAAATGAAATTGTCAGATGTATTAATAAGGCCGGTTTTGTCTGAAAAAGTTAACAAGTTAACTGAGAAGTTTAATCGTTATACTTTTATTGTAGATAAAAAGGCTAACAAGCTGGAAATCAAAAAGGCGGTAGAACAATTTTACGGCATCCAGGTGGAAGAAGTGAATACATTGGTAATGCCTTCAAAAGCAAAATCACGTAATACCAAAGCCGGCGTAGTTTCTGGAAGAAAACCTGCAAAGAAAAAGGCAATCGTAAGTGTAGCACAAGGCGAAACTATTGATTTGTACGGTAACGTATAACTGATCCGCTAAAGGGTGAAAGAACAGATAGATTGTAAGATTGTGAAAGGAAAGCAATTCATAACTAATAAAAAAATAGCCCCTTTAGGGGTTGGGGTATTATGGCATTAAGAAAATATAAACCAACTACAGCAGGCACCCGCTGGAGAATAGGAAATGCCTATGCTGAAATTACAACCAATGAGCCTGAAAAAAGCCTGGTTGAAAAAGTTCATCATACTGCAGGGCGTAACAGGCAGGGAAGACGGAGCATGCGATATCTCGGGGGCGGTCATAAAAAATCTTACCGTATTATAGATTTTAAAAGAGATAAGAAAGACATTCCTGCAACCGTAAAAACCATTGAGTACGACCCAAACAGAAGTGCATTTATTGCTTTAGTTAGTTTTATTGATGGAGAAAAAAGATACATACTTGCGCCACAAGGTCTGCAGGTTGGTGCAACTATTTTAAGTGGAGATAGTATAGCGCCTGATCTTGGCAACGCACTTATGTTAAAGAATATGCCATTGGGAACTACGGTTCATAACGTAGAAATGCAGCCAGGTCAGGGGGGTAAGTTAGTAAGAAGTGCAGGCGCATCAGCGCAATTGGCCAATAAAGAAATTAAGTATGCAATTTTAAAAATGCCAAGTGGCGAATTGAGAAAGATATTAATTAACTGTTATGCTACAGTTGGTGTAGTAAGCAATAGTGATCATAACCTGGAGAGTATGGGTAAAGCAGGGAGAAACAGGTGGAGAGGGATAAGGCCAAGAACACGTGGCGTAGCAATGAATCCGGTAGATCATCCGATGGGGGGTGGCGAAGGAAAGGCTTCAGGAGGACATCCGAGAAGCAGGACAGGTAAATACGCAAAAGGGCAAATTACCCGCCAAAGAGGAAAAGGCTCAGACAAGATGATCATACAAAGAAGAAATGGTAAGAAGTTACCTAACAAATAGTTGAAAATTGAAAATGTAAAATTGAAAATAAATCTTCAATCGTACATCTAAAATCATAATTTAAAACATGGCTCGTTCAGTTAAAAAAGGTCCTTACATAGCAGCAAAGCTGGAAAAGAAAGTTTTAGGCATAAATGAGGGGAAAAATAAAAAAGGGGTTATAAAAACCTGGTCTAGGAGATCGACTATAACACCCGATTTTGTAGGGCACACCTTTGCGGTACATAATGGTAATAAGTTTATTCCTGTGTATGTAACAGAATTTATGGTCGGTCACAAACTTGGCGAGTTTGCACCGACAAGGAACTTTAAAGGACACTCAAGTAAAAAGATCGCATAAATTAATTGACAGTTGATGGATAATTATGGATAAACGGATTTGATCAGCTCAACATAGAATTAAAGAAATCGGACAAAAAATGGAAGCAGTAGCAAAACTTAATAATTATCCTACATCACCACGCAAAATGCGTTTGCTGGCTGATCTTATTCGTGGGATGGAAGTGGATAAAGCGTTGGGAGTTTTACAATTTAACCCAAAACATCCTGCAGTTCCTCTATATAAGCTATTAAAAAGTGCTATAAATAACTGGGAACAAAAAAATGCAGATGCAAAAGTTGAAGATGCCGGCTTGATAGTAAAAACAATTATGGTTGACGGCGGCCGAGTTATTAAACGCATGCGTCCTGCACCACAGGGAAGGGGCTACAGGGTTAGAAAACGCAGCAATCATGTCACTTTAATTGTAGATAGCAATCCAACCTCTGGAAGTAAAAAAGAAATTGCAGAGTTAAAGACTGAAATTCCTGCGGTTACAGAAGCAATGCCTTCTGAAAGAACAAATAAAAGAACAAGAACAAAAAAAGAAGTAACAGACTAAATAAAAACGTTCTTAAGTTCCTTTGGGATTTAGGATTCAAATTAATAAAATGGGTCAAAAAACAAATCCGATTGGTGCCAGGTTAGGTATCATCCGTGGTTGGGAAAGCAACTGGTTTGCTGCTCCCAAGGACTATGGAAAAAAATTAATTGAGGATGACAATATCAGAACTTATCTGAATGCCCGTATCAATAAAGGCGGTATTGCAAAGATTGTGATTGAACGTACGCTCAATAAATTAATTGTAACTATTCATACATCAAAACCAGGTATTATCATTGGTAAAGGCGGCGGAGAGGTTGACAGGATAATAGAAGAGCTTAAAAAGCTCACTGGTAAAGATGACGTTCAGATAAACATTCTCGAAATACGCCGACCGGAACTTGATGCAAACATTGTTGCCGATACAATAGCAAAGCAAATTGAAAATCGTATAAATTATAAAAGAGCTATAAAAATGTCTATAGCTTCTGCCTTAAGGATGGGCGCAGAAGGTATTAAGGTAAGGATTGGCGGACGTTTGGGAGGCAAGGAAGAACACCTTTGCACACACTGCGTATGGATATAGACTATGCCAACGTATTTGCCCAAACTGTGTATGGAAAAATTGGCATTAAAGTGTGGATTTGTAAAGGCGAAGTTTTAGCAAAAAGAGATTTGAATCCAAATATAATAGCTGGTGGGGGAAAAGAAGGGGCAGAAAACCGGCAGGGAGACAGGCGTCCTGATTTCGGTGATAGAAGAGGTGGCGGTGACAGGGGTGGAGATAGAAGAAGCGGTAATGATAGAGGAGGAGACAGGCGTGGTGGTGCCGGACAGGCCGGTGGGGGTAACAGAGGCAGCGGACCAAGAAGATAGGTTCTATCTAAGTAAGAGATAATAAAAGTTAGGGGTATCAAATATTAATTTTAAGTCTCCCTTTAGGGAGGTTCGGAGGATAAAATTATGTTACAGCCAAAAAGAACAAAGCATAGAAAAATGCAAAAGGGTCGTATGAAAGGTGATGCTAAAAGAGGCACAACTATTTCGTTCGGAACATTTGGATTAAAAGCGTTAGAATCTATTTGGTTAACAAACCGCCAGATAGAATCTGCAAGGCAGGCTTTAACCCGCCATATGAAAAGAGAAGGTAATGTTTGGATAAGAATATTTCCGGATAAAGCCATTACTAAAAAACCTGCGGAAGTAAGGATGGGAAAAGGTAAAGGTAATCCTGAATATTTTGCAGCAGTTGTTCAGCCTGGCAGAATTTTATTTGAGTGTGATGGAGTTTCTCAGCAAATAGCTAAAGAAGCTTTTGAGCTTGCCGCACAGAAACTGCCTATTGCAACAAAGTTTGTAATTAGCAGGGATTATCAGGAAGCAGTTTAGTACGATTTGACTATCGACAGTTTGACAAGGAAAAATCAAATTAGAAATGAACGAATGGTTAGCTAAAAATTGTCAAATAGTTATTGCCAATTTATTAATTCTCAAAGTAGAAATAATGTCAAAAAAAATAGATTTTTTAAGAAGCGCACGGGAAATGAACGAGGCAGATCTTAAGTCGAAGATCCAGGAAGATGAATTAAGATTAAAAAAATTACATTT
>CAXSEB010000054.1:9910-10589 GCA_964235805.1 uncultured Chitinophagaceae bacterium
AGTAGTTTCAAGTAACAAGATGGATAAGACAATTACCGTTAAGGTTGAACGAAAAGTTAAGCATCCTATTTACGGTAAGTTCGTTAAAAAAACAACCGGCTTTCATGCCCATGATGAAAAAAATGAATGTAGCATAGGAGATGTGGTTCGCATAATGGAATCAAGGCCTTTAAGTAAAACAAAACGTTGGAGATTACTGGAAGTGGTAGAAAAGGTTAAATAAATAATCGCAGATTTAAGATTGCAGGTTGCAGATTAAAAACAGCAAAAAATAATTGTGAACTGATTTGATGTAATCTAAAATCCAAAGTCTAAAATCTAAAATCGAACTAAGATGATTCAGCAGGAAAGCAGGCTAAATGTAGCTGACAATAGTGGAGCAAAAGAAGTTTTATGCATCCGTGTGTTGGGTAATTCAGGACAGGATTATGCAGGCATAGGCGATAAGATTGTCGTATCTGTTAAAGATGCATTGCCTGCAGGTGGAATTAAAAAAGGCACGGTTAGTAAAGCCGTTATTGTAAGAACTAAAAATAAGTTACGTCGGAAAGATGGATCATATATCAGGTTTGATGATAACGCAGTAGTGCTGCTAAATGCAGCAGATGAGCCAAGAGGAACAAGGATATTTGGGCCGGTAGCAAGAGAATTGAGGGATAAAGGTTACATGAAGATAATA
>CAXSEB010000055.1:0-10560 GCA_964235805.1 uncultured Chitinophagaceae bacterium
AAACGGATCGTACACTTTTGCAGGTCCGTAAAAATCGGCGTACTGCGGGTCTTTTACATCGGAGTTGAACTTCGTGCCTTCGCCCATAAACCACCAATGCTCTATGCGATGCGACGACAGCCCGAAAATTAAGTTGACTTTACGGGTAGCTTCAGCAAGCTCACCAATTACATCCCTGTGTGGGCCCATGTTTACAGCATTCCATTTGGATAAGGCTGTGTTATACATTGCAAATCCATCATGATGTTCAGCTACCGGCACAATATATTTTGCACCAGCTTTTTTAAATAATGCAAGCCATGTATCTGCATTAAATTTTTCCGCCTTAAACATCGGTATAAAATCTTTATAACCAAATTTGTTTTGAGGCCCGTATTTTTCAACATGATGCTTAAACTCAGGCATTTCTTTCCTGTACATATTTCTCGGGTACCACTCACTTCCAAAAGCAGGCACAGAGTAAACACCCCAATGAATAAAAATTCCAAACTTCGCATCTCTGAACCAATCAGGTGTTTGATATTTTTCAAGAGAAGCCCAGTTGGCCTGGAACTTTTGCTGAGCATTTAATGAAAGCATACATAGTAGTAACATGGCAGCTAACATTGAAAAAGCTTTTCTCATTAATGGTGCAGATCTGTTTTTCTTTTTAAGGTAAGAGCTGCGAAATACTTGTGTCATTTATATTCTGATTCTGATTACTGAAAAGGAATAAGGCGCTGATGTTATATCTATTTTTTTTCTTATTATTTCTATTGAAGATTCTTTTGGAGCTATTTTCCGCGGCTGATTAAATGAATTAACGCTATACAGATCATCGCTTTGCAAAACCATTAAGGAAGCTTTAGATGCTAAATTTTTTGCGCCATCAAGCTTAATGACATTTGCCTGTGCCTTATTAGAAGCATTCACCACTTTTATGATAAGCTCATTTGCTTTTTCGTCTATAGCCGCAGTTGCATACAGGCTATCCTGCCCGGCTACAACATCGTTGTTTAAAGTTATAGGAACCACTTTTGTTCCCTTGTTAGTGGCATACAATTTTTGCACATAATAATCCGGCGTACCATAAGCCTGAAGGTTGTTTACCCAAATAAGATCAGGTGTCCACTGCCATCCATCTATATGGGCAAAAAGTGGTGCATATGAGGCCATACTAACCACGTCAGCGTTACGTTCCAGCCCGGTCATAAAGGCGGCTTCAGCTAAAGCAGTAAGCCAGCAATTTTTATTATCAGCGCTAACCGGTTTATCGCTTTGGGCTGCATATTCTCCGCCAAATATTTTGGTGTGATTGCGGGGATAATTATCGTACCTTCTTGCATTGGCAAAGAACCATTCAGGTTTGCGGTAGTAATGTTCGTCAATGATGTCAGCGTTCATTTTCCTGAGTGTGCTATCCAGGTAACTAAATCCTTCTTCAGTGAATGGGCGAAAACTTGGATCAGTGCCTGTACTGTTCACCAATTTAATGTTTGGATATCTTACCTTTATGGCTTTTGTAAAGATCTTTAAACGCTCGATATATTGCGGGCCCCAGTTTTCATTTCCTACACCCATCATTTGTAAATTAAACGACGCCGGATGTCCCATTTGAGCACGCACTTTACCCCATCTTGTTTTTACATCACCGTTGGCAAATTCAATGAGGTCTAATGCATCCTGTACATAAGGAGCCAGATCATTCATGGGCACTAATTCTGCGGAATTAAACTGGCAAGCCATACCTGCGTTAAGGATGGGCAAAGGCTGTGCGCCTATGTCTTCAGCAAGTTGAAAATATTCAAAGAAGCCCAATCCAAAGGTTTGAAAATAATCAGGTGTGGGACGATGAGCAAATTCAGTATTCCAGCGGTTAATAATCAATTGTCTTTCTTCTACAGGTCCGATGGTATTTTTCCATTGATAGCGTTGGGAAAGATCAAATCCTTCAACAATACATCCGCCGGGAAAACGTATAAAACCAGGTTTCATGTCGGCAAGCAATTGTATCATGTCTGCTCTCATGCCACCCGGACGATTCTTCCAAGTATCAGAAGGGAACAGTGAAATCATATCAAGATCAATAATTCCATTTCCTTCAAACCATATATTCATCTTAGCTTTCAATACAGTTTCATTTGCATTAAAGCTTGCTTTTGCTTTATGCCAGCCGTTACCGCTTTCTGTTAAGCCAACGGCGGTTCCGCCAAGATTCTTTCCTGTACTGTCAACTAATTCTATATGCAGTTTTATGCCCGGAGATTGCTGTTGGTACATAACTGAAAAATCATAACGCAGATCTTTCTTTATACCCATTCCGCGAAAACCTTCATTGCTTAAACCGAGCTCACCTTTAGCAGCATTATCAACCTTTACTCTTAAAAAGCGTGGGTTTGCTTTGTTTTCTTCCTTCCTGTTTACTATAAGAAGATCACCTTCTTTGGCTTTATTGCCTTTTACCGTCCATCCCATCATCGGCCTGTAAAATTCAAAAGAACGGTTTTTTACGAGCTCGGCATAAATGCCTCCGTCAGCGCCAAGATTAATATCTTCAAAAAAAATACCCCACATCGTGGGCTGTATGGTTGCTTTTGGCTGGTTTATATTTACAACAAGGTTTTTTTGTGCCTCTGTTCGTGCAGGCATTGCAACACATAAACTTATAACAGCACCAGCAAGCAATTGCTTAATATTCATAATCACTTATTTAATGTTTAGTTTCTTTAAGAAAAACTTTCGTTTTATACTTTAGCTCAAGCTAACGCAAGAATTTGCACAGTAAGAATTTGCACTAAAGCATACAATCATCTCAATTCCAACACTACAACAGAAAAAGGAGTAAGCTTTACATTGAGTGAATTTCCTTTTAAAGTAGCGCCGGTAAAGGGTTGCGGTTTTATCTTATCAGGGTTTTCAAATGTGTTATGATCCTGTAATCTTCCTGACGTTAATATTCTGCCTGATACTTTCGTGTAGTTTGCACCTTCAATATTTATAGAAATATCCTGTGCATTTTTTGAATCTATATTAGTTAGAGAAATATGAGTAAGCCCCGCAGAGTCTTTTGAGGCTGAGCCCGAAACTGCAGGAAGTTTTTCATTTCCAAAAACATAATCCTTTGTTTGCACTGATAATGGTAAAAGGTTAGCGCCCTGGTGCACATTGTACATTTCCATTACATGGTAGGTCGGCGTAAGTATCATCTTTTCTTTATTAGTAAGAATAACGGCCTGCAATACATTTACACATTGAGCAAGGCAGGCAATGCGCACCCTGTCTGAATGATTGTTGAAAATGTTAAGTGAAAGGCCCGCAATCATAGCATCACGCATAGTATTTTGCTGGTATAGAAAGCCCGGGTTGGTGCCAGGCTCAACATCATACCAACCACCCCATTCATCTACCACTAATGCAACTTTTTTTAATGAATCATATTTATCCATAATGGCAGAATGTTTTGTAACCAGTTCGTTCATCAGCCATGCAGACTTCATTGTTGCAAAATATTGCTCCTCCGTAAAATCAGTGGCTGAGCCTTTTTTGTTCCATTCAACTGCTGAATAATGGTGCATTGCAAGGCCACCTAACATTCCTGTAGGAATGTTTTTCATCAATGTTTCTGTCCAGTTATAATCAGCATCGCTGGCCCCAGATGCAATACGCATAAGGCCGCCCGTATTTTCCCAGTCAGCTAAAAATGTTGCATACTTACGATACTCGTTTGCATAATATTCGGGCTTCATGTTACCTCCGCAACCCCACGCCTCGTTGCCTATTCCCCACAGCTTTACATTCCATGGTTTTGCCCTTCCGTTTTGCTTACGCAGATCACTCATCGGGCTTTTTCCATTGAAGTTCACATACTGTACCCAATCTGCAAGTTCCTGCACGGTGCCGCTGCCCACATTGCCTGAAATGTATGGCTTGGTGTTAAGCAACTCACACATATTCAAGAAATCATGGGTGCCAAAACTATTGTCTTCAGTTACACCACCCCACCATTTATTCACCATAGTTGGCCTTTTATCTTTGGGGCCAATGCCATCTTTCCAATGATAAGTATCAGCAAAGCACCCGCCGGGCCAGCGCAGATTCGGTATCTTTAATTTCTTTAAAGCAGCAACAATATCGTTTCTTACTCCATTAGTATTGGGAATTGTTTTGTTTTTTTCCCCCACATAAAATCCATCATAAATACAACGGCCAAGATGTTCAGCAAAATGCCCATATATATCTTTACTGATTATTTGTTTTGCTGAATCTGCCTGTAGCATAATTACCGTTTGTGCCGAAGTTATTATAGCCGATAGAACAATTGTTATTAATAGAAATGTTTTTTTCATGTACTTACATATTTATGTGTGTGCAGTTTTGCAGCGAGGAAACTATTGCATCGCTTATAGCAATTCTCTTTTAGTTTTATTACCTTTTATTATTAAAAATTCAACGGGCAATTTTATACAATTTATAGTAAAAACTTTTATAACTGTCAATTTTACAATTAATTTCTTTTTTAAAGCATCCCATGCTTTGTATTTGCGCTACAGCCGCCACAATTATTAAGCTTTAAAAGAAAATCTTACATACTTCTTTTACTAAGCGCATATAAAACTCTTTTATCTTCTTCTGATAAGATTTTGCTGCTATCAACCTGCAAAAAATGACGCTTAAAGGCCTGGATTGCGGCAACGCTGTCTTTCACTTCATAACCAATAATATGTAAACTTTCAAGCGTATTAAATGACGGTGGAAGACTAACGCCGGTGGTATCGTACCATAAGCCAAAACCATTCTCTGCTAACAGTTTCCATGGAAAGTGAACATTAGGATCAACCTTCCTGGAAGGCGCAATATCCGCATGGCCAATAAAATTTGCAACAGGAATGTTATACTGGTTTTGCAAAGCAGTTAACACTGTAAGTAAACTGTTTATTTGTGCTGTTGGAAATGAATCAAAGCCGTTATTATCCAGTTCAATACCTATCGATGAAGAATTGATATCAGTAACATTTCCCCATCGCCCGGCGCCGGCATGCCAGGCTCTTAAATAATCATTAAGCATGTGATGAACGGTGCCGTCTTTACAAATTACATAATGAGCACTTACCTCTGTACGCTTTAATGTAAATGTTTGTAACGTTTGATCACAGCTGTTTTGAGCCGTATGATGAATGATTACAAAGTTCGGCTTACGCATTCCAAAGTTGGTGGTGCCAACAAAGGAGGGTGCGGTTACAAATGAATCTTTAATTGGATACTCTCTTAGTTGTTTAGCAAATGCTTTTACTTGTTTTTTGTATTCTTTGTTGGTTGATGAATATTTGTTGGAAGTGCATGAAAAAATGCAGCCGGCTATAATTAGAATGTACAAAAATCGCAATACCATTTTTGTGTCTTTACTGTAAATTAAAGAATTTGAGCCAAGCTGCTTGGGTAATTGTGGAAGATATCGTTTACCTCTTAGCTACCTTATTACCCTGCAAACATCACCTTCACCTGCAGTTACTTCTTATATTTGCAAAATGGTTTTTTCTTCTTCTTTATTAGAGAACGCTGTGAATGAATTTGCACGATTGCCGGGCATTGGAAAAAAAACTGCTTTGCGTCTCGTTCTTCATCTTATAAAAAAAGATGTTGAAGAGGTGAACAATTTTAGTGATGCCATTTCAAGGATGAGAGAGGAAATACATTTTTGCAGCCGTTGCCATAATATCTCGGACAAAGAATTGTGCAATATCTGTGTTAACAGTTCCCGCAAGAACAACATGATCTGCGTGGTTGAAAATATCCGTGATGTTATTGCTATTGAAAGTACCCAACAATACAATGGCTTGTATCATGTACTAGGCGGTGTAATATCTCCGCTTGATGGCATAGGTCCTTCGCAGTTAACAATTGATAGCCTTGTAAGCCGCGTTGATGCTGAAAAAAATGAAGAATTGATATTTGCTTTAAGTCCAAACATTCAAGGCGATACAACTATATATTATATAAGTAAAAAGTTAAAAGACCATAAGATTAAAATAACTACAATAGCCCGTGGTATTGCGTTTGGAGGCGAACTGGAATACGCTGATGAAATGACTTTGGCCCGAAGTATATCTAACCGCATTCCCGTTGATAATTATGTAATCAATAATGGCAATATACCGTGATTGTCCTGATCTAAACGTTGTGCGGAAATAAAATATTGGAATTGCTTTGCGCTAATTTTTCTGAGAAGCTTTTACTTTCCCTTACCGTTTCCTGCTTTTTAACAATCCACCGTCACTTTTTATATTTTATTTAAGAATAAAACACAGATGCATTTCTTCTGTATAAAAAATGCACTAAAAGCATCGTTATCGCTGCAACTGATCTTACCATTTAAATATAAAGTCAGTTATAAGGATTCTGCCTGTCCTATAATCATGCATACCGCTAAAGGCATCATTACTTTTATCTTATCAAAACAACGGCAAAAAGCCAAACTCTTAAAACAAAAAAATTAAAAATGAAGAAGTTAACCAGCATTGTATGTGCATTAAGTTTGCTGATCTCTGTCAGCGCATTTACCCCAATTAAAGATGATAATGTTTCAGCTAAGATTAGAACTGAATTTAAAAAGACATTTGAATCTGCATCAAATGTGAACTGGAAAAAGATGAATGACTTTTACCTGGCCAGCTTCACAGTCAACAATCAAAATTTTACTGCAGCTTACACCGAAAGCGGCGTTTTAATGAGCGCATCAAGAGATATAACATTATCGCAGCTTCCTCTCAACATCAGGCTGGCATTGCAGGATAAATATGCAGGTTATAACATTGGCAACAATTTGACCGAGATAATGATTGATAGTGAAACCAGTTACTATATAAAAGCAGAAAATAAAAAATGTACGTTGAACCTTAAAGCAAACAGTAATGGTGATTTAAGTGTAGAGAGCAAAACAAAATCAAAATAATTTTTAAAATGGCCGCCATAATATGGCGGCCATTTGTGTGCATATTCAGGGTTGATAAAAAAGCAATGCCTGCTAATTTATTTCCGGAATTACAGGTAAGCTTTCATTGCCTGTTTCATTAACTGATTGTACAGCAAAAAAATAATTGTCTTTTGAATAAGGCAATCGCATTTCAGTCTCACTGGTAAAAAACTTCTTTTGCCAAACGGCACTCGTGGTTTCTCTCATCAAAACATAAAAGCCTTTTGCTTTACCCGTCAAAGGTTTAAGCCACTTTATGTATGTTGAATTGGACAGCTTCTTTACATCGATCTTTACTGAGTCTGGCATTGAAGGAGCTTTAGCAAGGTTTGCAAGGTTGCACAAATTAAGAGCAGTATTTTTTCGGAGATACTCAAAATCGATATGCTGTAAAAGATCTCCGTATTCAATGTTATTTTCTGTTCTTACGTCCTGGTGCTGGCGGGTATAATTCTCATTCATCTCTGTAATTCTTACCGCTGCAAAGCCTTGCTGCACATAAGGTGTATGATCTCCACCACGTAAAAATCTGTCATTCCGGTATATCATCACAACCTGCAAATTATCTACATACCTTTCCCCGGTTTCTTTTACATATCGTGCAAGCTGCCTTGCTTTTCCGTCGTTTTCCAGGCCAAGTGCTCTTATACGTGCAGCACTCTTTTCAGTTTCATAAAATGGAAGGCCTTCGCTAAACACACGCACTTTTGTGTTGTCAATAATATTAGTTTCGCTACTGTTGTTACTGCCCATGATATCATTATTTAAAACAGCTTCAACATTCCAATTTTCTCTTTTTGCTTTATTGCTCATGAATGTAGAACCAAGCAATCCCTGCTCTTCGCCACTTACTGCAACGAAAATTATAGTTGCCGGAAATGAATGCTTACTCATTACTCTGGCACATTCCATCACAGCAGCAGTGCCGCTGCCATCATCATCAGCTCCTGGCGCATCACCTGTTCTGTCCATTACGTTCGAGCGCATATTATCTAAGTGACCACTGATAATAAAAACCCTGTTATCATTAGCATCATTCCCTTTTAGTGTTGCCATTACATTGCCAAGTAACAATTGAACATCCACTCTTTTTCCATCGGGTTGCAATGTGGTTGTGTCAATAAGTGCCGAAAGCCGGCCATTTGATTGCCGGGCAAATTCTTTAAATTTTTTTAGCACCCAGTTTCTTGCTGCGCCTATTCCCCGCCTTGATTCTGTTTGGGTGCTTAAGGTATTTCTTGTACCAAAAGCCACCAGCGTTTTAATGTAGGACTGCAGAGAATCCGCAGAAACTTCTTTAACCATTCGCTCTATTTCCGGGTCACGTTGGATAACGGTTTGCGAAAACAGGTTGCTTGTAAACAGACTAAAAACAATCAGCATCATTTTCATGTGATTACATTTAATTATAAATGTACAATCGCAATTCGTTGCTTTTAATATTTGCTTTTAAAAAGTAAGCAACTTTATATAGATAATTTGACATCAAGGTAAATACTACTTTTGTTGAAACAATCACTTATGAGATTTCAAAATTTAGTATTCGTACCTCTTTTAATAAGCCTCTCTTTTATTGCTTGTAATGCTAACAAATCTTCATCAAACAGTTCAGATGACGTAAACCTTTTTAATAAAGACAGTTTTGCCATGCACATAAAAATGCTTGCATCTGATTCTTTTGAAGGAAGAAGGCCTTTTACTGTTGGTGAAACGAGGACAGTGGATTATATGCAAGCAATGTTTGCAGCGATGAAACTGGAACCTGCAAATGGAAGCAGCTATACGCAAAAAGTGCCAATGGTTGAAATAAGTGTTACGCCAGGTGCTGATATGAAGGTTCAATCCCCAAAGGGAAATTTTAGCCTGGTAAGCCGCACAGACTACGTTGTATCAACACAGCAAACAGATTCTGTGATTAGTTTAAATAATGATGAAGTGGTTTTTGCCGGCTTCGGAATTGTAGCTCCTGAATATAATTGGAACGATTACGCCGGGATAAATGTAAAGGGCAAAGTAGTATTGGTAATGGTTAATGATCCTGGTTTTGGATCGGGAGACTCAACTTTTTTTAAAGGCAACACCATGACTTACTATGGCCGCTGGACTTACAAATATGAAGAAGCCGAAAGGCAAGGCGCAAAGGCCTGCTTTATTATACATAATACCGCCGCTGCATCATACCCTTTCAGTGTTGTGCAGAGTTCATGGGGCTCTTCTAATTTGTTTATTGATACCCGTGGAAAAGATAAGTATCACTGTGCTATGCAGGGCTGGGTAACAGAAAATGCAGCTAATAAATTACTGGGGGCAGCAGGCAAGGATAGCACATTAAAATTAACTGCAGGCAAACATGGATTTAAAGCAATAGCAGTTTATAACACTTCGCAAAATGTAATTGCAAAAATTACCGGCACCAAACATCCTGACGAATACATTATTTATACGGCTCATTGGGATCATTTAGGCATTGGCAAACCTGATGCAACCGGTGATTCTATTTATAATGGCGCTTATGATAATGCAAGTGGCAGTGCGGCTCTTTTGGAAATTGCCCGGGCGTATAAACATCTTACAACACCGCCCGAAAGAACCATTATCTTTTTATCTGTTACCGGGGAAGAGCAGGGACTTTTAGGCTCAGCATGGTATGCACAAAATCCTATTTATCCGCTTAATAAAACCGTTGCAGAAATAAATATGGATGGTATAAATCCGTATGAAAGAACAAAGGATCTTGTGATAACAGGTGAAGGACAATCAGAACTGGAAGATTATGTAATTGCAGAAGCAAAAAAACAAGGAAGGTATATAGCTCCTGAAACACATCCTGAAGGAGGGCATTATTTTCGTTCTGATCATTTCAATTTTGCAAAAGGTGGTGTGCCGGCTTTAGATCTCGCCAGTGGCGTTGATGTGGCAGGTAAAGGAAAGGAATATGGAAAGAAACTAAAAGATGATTACACTGCACAACACTATCACCAGGCATCAGATAATTTTGATTCAACATGG
Organism: uncultured Chitinophagaceae bacterium; assembly: GCA_964235805.1. GTDB lineage: Bacteria > Bacteroidota > Bacteroidia > Chitinophagales > Chitinophagaceae > Ginsengibacter. The sequence goes on from CAXSEB010000055.1 coordinate 9,959, forward strand.
ACGTTTTCAGGCGGGTTGCAGGACATGGAGATTCTCTTTATGGTAGGTAAAAAATTGGCTTATGGAAGCACCTGGCCAAAATGGAAAGAAGGTTCTGAGTTTAAGGCGTTGAGAAAAAAGAGTATATAAACATACAATAGCAACATTACACTTAAATAATATGAAAAGTATAATTCAGTTAGCTTGCTTTAAAATCTTCTCTACTTCATGGCGGTAACTTCTGCTAACAGGCAATTCGTATTTACCTATCTGGATGAGCTCCGGCGTAAAAGATTCAATTTTATTTATGGCAACAATATACGAACGATGTATGCGTATAAATGAAGAGGGAAGGTCTTCTTCAAATGCAGAGATAGAATTTTTGGTTACAATAGTTTTCTCTTTAGTTACCACTTTGATGTAATCCTTAAGGCTTTCTATAAATAACAGATCATCGAGGTTAACTTTTATATTTTTTCGGTCGGCACGTAAAAAAATAAATTCATCTGCCTTTTGTTTAATAATGGAAGATTCAGGCTGGTTCATTTCACTTACAGGTAAATTTAATTTCATCACTTTGTTTACTGCTTTAAGAAACCGTTCAAATGAAATCGGTTTTAATA
>CAXSEB010000056.1:0-10499 GCA_964235805.1 uncultured Chitinophagaceae bacterium
CTCTTTGCATATAATGTTTTACACCACGCAGGCCACCCATTTCTTCACCACCGCCTGCCCTGCCAGGGCCACCATGAATAAGCATTGGCAAAGGTGAGCCATGACCAGTGCTCTCTTTGGCACATTCATTATTTAGCACTAAAATACGTCCGTGATGTGTGCCGGAACCTAACACATAATCTCTTGCAAACTTTTCATCAGCGGTTACAACTGAACTGCATAAAGATCCCTTTCCTTTTTTTGATAATGCTATAGCATCGTCAATATTCTTGTACGGCATAATAGTACTTACCGGCCCGAAGGCCTCTATTGTATGCGGTTCTTCGGCAGTAAATGGTTTATCATTCAGCAACAATAACGGACTTATAAACGCTCCTCTTTCTGCATCAGCGTCTATCACTTCTACACTATCTAAACTGCCATAAATTATTTGGGAAGATGCCAATATCTTTTGCACCTGCATCTTTACCTCTTCTCTTTGTGACTGCCCTGCAAGTGAACCCATTTTTACTTTTTCGTTTTGGGGATTGCCAATGGTTGTTTGAGACAACGATTTGCTAATTGCTAACCATACATCCTCCATTTTATTTTCAGGAACGAAAATTCTTCTTATAGCAGTACATTTTTGGCCAGCCTTTGAGGTCATTTCTTTTCTTACCTCTTTAATAAAAATTTTCCATTCAGGGCTTGCTGCAGTTACATCTTCGCCTAAAACAATACAGTTTAATGAATCTGATTCTAAAGTAAAAGGTACATTCTCATTTAAAACATTTGGATGAGCTTTAAGCTTAAGCCCCGTTGAAGCCGAGCCCGTAAAGGTGATAACATCCTGCGACGAAACATGATCAAGTATATCGCCTGCGCTTCCGCAAATAACCTGCAAGGCGCCTTCAGGTAAGATGCCTGAATCTATAATTTCTCTTACAACGGCCTGCGTTAAATAACAAGTGATGGAAGCAGGTTTTACAACAGCAGCTACGCCGGCAAGCAGATTAACAGCAATCTTTTCAAGCATTCCCCACACAGGGAAATTAAATGCATTGATGTGCAGTGCCACACCTTCTTTTGGAACTAGTATGTGCTGCCCTATAAACGTGCCGTTCTTACTTAATTTTATATGGTCACCGTCTAATGAAAAAATCTCGCTGGGCAATTTTCTTCTTAAAGACGCATTAGAAAAAAGATTACCAATTCCACCTTCAATATCTACCCATCCATCTAATCTTGTTGCACCGGTTTTATAGCTTATGCTGTAAAACTTTTCTTTATTATCAAAAAGATGAAGAGCAAGGGCTCTTAGCATTCTTCCTCTTTCCTGAAAGGTCATTTTACGCAAAGCTGTGCTGCCAACAGTTCTTCCATAATGTAATATGCCGGCAAAATCAAGACCCTTTGTTGTTGCGTTTGCAATCAGTTCACCATTGACTGCATTATATAATTCCTGCCCGTCTCCATCTCCTTCAATCCATTTGCCTGTTACGTAGTTACCAAGTTTCATTTATGATGTATTATTTATAAAGTTAAACTTAGTTAGCTAACGCTTTTACCAAGCATTAAACTTAATGAAGCACTATAACGATATAAAAATAAATATGAAATGCCCCTAAAAAGCTTATCTGATGATTTTAAAATTATAAAGACAAATTCAAAAGAAGAAGTGTCAAGCTAAACCTTTATCCTGCTGTCAATATCCTGGCATAACGCAGAAAATATTTCATCTACAGATCCTTCACCATTTATCATTACTACTTTTTGCAACTTCTTGTAGTACTCTGCTACCGGTGTGGTTTTCTTGTTGTATTCCAAAATTCTTTCCCTGATAACTGTATCATTATTATCGTCGCTGCGGCCGCTGGTTTCGCCGCGTTTTAATAATCGCTTTACCAATTCTTCTTCACCCACTTCCAAAGCCAGCATTACTGATATTGAAGTTTTCTTTAAAGCCAGTAGTTTATCCAGTGCTTCTGCTTGTGTAGATGTTCTTGGAAAGCCATCAAACAAAAAACCATTTGCTTTCGGGTTTGCATCCAATGCAGAACTTATCATTCCAATTACTACTTCATCCGGCACAAGTATTCCTTTATCCATAAGACTTTTAGCTTCCAAACCTAAAGGCGTCTTATTATTTATTTCGCTACGTAAAAGGTCTCCGGTAGAAAGGTGCTTTAAATGATATTTCGCAATAAGCTTTTCTGATTGGGTACCTTTCCCGCTTCCCGGAGGGCCGAATAAAATAAGATTGAACATTCGCTGTTATAAACTTATGAATATCAAATATAATGGATGGAAGTTAATATTGTACAGATACCATAGCAAACCATAATAAACATTTTATTAAGCTTCGCCAGATGAAAGTTGTTATCGTTATAAATTGCACTTATTATCTTAATGATTAAATTGTCATTATGCCGGAAGGACCATCAATAGTAATTTTAAAAGAGGCGATACAGGAGTTTAAAGGTGAAAAGATTGTTTCAGTTACGGGTAACAGTAAGCAAGATATTAAGCAATTGGAAGGAGAAACGATCATCGACTTCAAAAGTTGGGGCAAGCACTTCTTAATTTGTTTTAAACACTTTGCAGTCCGCATACATTTCATGCTATTTGGCTCATATAGTATTAATGAAAAAACAGAAACCAAGCTAACGCGGCTTGGTCTTCATTTTGAAAGCAGTGCCCTTTATTTTTATGCCTGTTCAGTTCAGTTTATTTATGAAGATATTAATAAAGTGTACGATTGGTCAGGGGATGTTATGAGTGATACCTGGAGCGCTTCAAAAGCAAAGAAGAAATTGAAACAGCTACCAGAAATGCTGGTTTGCGATGCTTTGTTAGACCAGCACATTTTTGCCGGCTCGGGTAACATTATAAAAAATGAGGTTTGCTTTAGAATAAAAGTACATCCTGAAAGTAAGATTGGCGCTTTGCCTGAAAAGCAAATCAACAACCTTGTGAAAGAAGCCAGAAATTACAGCTTTGATTTTTTAGAATGGAAGAAAAAATTTGTTTTAAAGAAACACTGGCTTGCGCATACAAAGAGAACCTGTACCAGATGTAATATTCCGCTTATAAAAAAGTATGCAGGTAAAACAAAACGGAGAACTTTCTTTTGCACAAATTGCCAGGTGTTATATGTGTAACTATAGTTAGCATTACATCGCTGTTACTGATCATCTAACTTAGATCAATTCTTTTGTTCAACCGATCTTATTATTTGCTTAACCTTCACTATACAAATTAAAAAAATTCATTTACTATTGCGAAATTGCATCTTAAACAAATCCACATGGCTCAATTTGGCTCTTCTATGCAAAAAACAACACCAGTTGTTTTAAATCTCATAATTATAAATGCTTTAGTTTACGTAGCACAACTAATATTGGACAAATCGATTGAAGGAGGTCTGACTGATAAGATAGCCCTGCATTCATTAAATAGTGGAGAATTCAGCCCTTACCAATTGGTCACTCACATGTTCGCCCATTCACCGGCAACTATTTTCCATATCCTTTTTAATATGTACGCATTGTGGATGTTTGGCAGCGTACTTGAAAGAATTTGGGGACCAAAAAGATTCCTGATTTTTTATCTTGCCTGCGGACTGGCTGCAGGAGTAGCACAGATGGTATTAATGCAGGGATCAGCAGTTGGAGCCTCAGGCGCAATAATGGGATTGCTTGCGGGTTTTGCTTACTTGTTCCCAAATACGCAATTCTATATCTTACCTATTCCCTTTCCTATAAAAGCAAAATTTCTTGTGGCTATTTATGCTGCTCTGGACCTGTTTGGTGGCTTTAGCGGAAGCACCGATAATGTAGCACATTTCGCTCACCTCGGTGGTTTGGCAATGGGTTTTATTTTAGTAATTATCTGGAACAAAAATAACACAAAAACGTTTTATTAAATTTCCACAAAACGCTTAGTAAAAAAGAGAAAATTGTAACTTTAGTACCAATAAATGAAAACAACATTTAATGAGCGAATCAGAAAGATATATTGATTTTAGAAGAAAGAAAATCTTATTAGGGGCAGACGGAAATGCATTAATGACGCTGATTAGCGTAAATGCAGTTATCTTTTTAGTGTTGGTTTTTATAAAGATCATTTATTTTATTACGCAGGCCGGCGCAGGGGCTTTCGAAAGCGATATCGAGCCATGGTTTACATTACCGGCCAACTTACCAGTTTTGGCGCACAGGCCATGGACCTTTCTGACCTACATGTTTACACATACCAGCCTTATCCATGCTTTAACTAATATGCTTTGGCTATGGGTATTTGGCTCAATATTCCAGGACATTGCCGGCAATAAAAAACTAATACCTGTATATATTTATGGAGGATTGGCTGGCGCTTGCCTGTTTATTGCTTCTTATTATGCCATACCGCCACTTAAATTCCAGATTGACGGTGCTTCATTTCTTGGTGCCAATGCCGCCGTAATGTCTATAGCTGTTGCAACTACAACGCTTGCTCCTGACTTCAGATTTTTTAGAATGCTGAATGGCGGAATTCCTTTATGGGTTATAACTGTTTTATACATAATAATAGATTTTGCAGGCATAGCCGGTAGCAATGCGGCTTACAGCATAGCACACCTGGGTGGCGGACTTGTTGGATTTTTATTTGTAATGAGCATGCGCAGGGGAACTGATTGGAGTTTATGGATGATAAAAATGTACACATGGTTCATTAATCTTTTTAATCCTGAGAAAAAAAGGAAGCCTGAAAAAAATATAAAAGAGAAAGTTTTCTATAAAACAGGAACCAATAAGCCTTTTGTAAAAAAACCGCTTATCACCCAGCAGCGTATTGATGAGATACTGGATAAAATAAATCAGAAAGGTTACCATTCCTTAAGTGAAGAAGAAAAAAGTATTTTAAAAAGAGCCGCTGAAGCAGATTTATAAATTGCGCTTTATTTACTTGCATTAAATGTAATACCACGTCTAATAAATGGCGCAACCATTTTTAAAAAGGGTTACCAAAACTTTTTTTATAATCTCAAATCTTCTTCTGTCCTTACTGTTTTTAGCAGGGGCAAACAGTGAATATTTCAGCACATCATATGGATGGTTTGTAGGCGTATTGGCATTAAGTCTTCCTTATATAATTTTTTTGCTTTTTATATTTTTTTTTGGATGGCTGTTTGCCAAATCTGCATGGCTGTTGCTGCCTTTTTTTACATTAGTTTTTGGCTGGCAAGCTATCGAAAACATTATCCCTTTTAATCTTTCTTCAAAATTTAATACCAAAAAAGATTGGGGCACCCTGCGGGTTATGAGTTGGAATGTAGAACAGTTTGATATTCAGCAATACAAATTGCATCCAGAAATTAAAGCGGAAATGCTTAAGCTTATTAATGAATACAAACCTGATGTTGCCTGTTTTCAGGAGATGGTTGGCGGCGACTACAACAAAACCATTAATTACCTTGGGGACTTTAAACGAGCTTTAAAGTTTGACAATTATTACTATTCTTATGATGTGCGGATGGATTTTGATGGCCAACATCATTTCGGAATCATTACTTTTTCAAAACTTCCTTTTATAAATAAAAAGACAATCACATCTTACCCGTTTGATTATAATTCTACCTTTCAATATACTGACCTGATTTCAGGAAGTGATACGATAAGAGTTTTCAATATTCACCTGCAATCATTAAAATTCTCGACAGGCAATCTTAGTTACCTTGATCACCCAAAACTTAATACCGACACCACGTTTATTGAATCAAAAAACATTCTTACCAAATTAAAACATGCTTTTTTAAAAAGAGCTGTACAGGCGGAAAGAGTAAAACAAGAGTTGAATAAGTGTTCTTATCCTGTTATTGTTTGCGGAGATTTTAATGATGTTCCAAATTCCTATGCATACAACACTATCGGTAAAAACCTGCAAAATGCATTTGTAAAAAAAGGCTTCGGCATTGGCAGAACATTTACAGGTATCTCTCCTACCTTAAGAATTGATAACATATTTGCCGATAAGCGATTTGTAGTAACGCAATTTAAAAGAATAAATAAAAGGTTGAGTGATCACTTTCCTGTTATAGCGGATATGTATCTTTCTAGCTCTAAAAAATAAACTCCGGATTATATATCCCTGTTGGTTTTCCACCACCTGTATCCTACAAAACCAATTATAGCAAAAGGAGCAAGCATTAAGTAAATAATTCCTGAATTAAAACCACGTGCAGGCTTATCGCCCATTTGCTGTGTTGTTTTAGCACATATGGAACATTGCGCATTGACATTTTCAACACTAAAAAATGAAAAGTAAAACACTAAAAGCAGAAGTATAAAAAGCTTTCTCATAAAGTTCTGCAAAGATAAATCATTTGGTTTAAGTCGATGAGGGTTACTAAAACGCACTGTTTAATTAATAGGAATGTTATAAATCCTGCGAAGCTTCTTCATCTATAAACCAATGAAGCTCACCATTTAATGGATTTATTAGTTGTGCAGGATAGTGATCTGTCTGAAGCGGATCGTGCAAAACACTTTTTAATGTTTTTGCCTTATCCGTACCCGTTACTAAAAAAATTACTTTAGAAGCTTTATTTACAATAGAAGGCATTAAGGTGATGCGATACATATTTTGACCTTCTACAAAAACAGAATTCACCCAATGCTTTTGCTCCTGCAATATCAATGATGCAGGAAAGAGTGAAAGTGTATGTCCATCCTTACCCATTCCCAGTAATACGAGATCAAATGAAGATGTGCTGCTATCGAAGTATTGATGTAACAAGCTTTCATACTCGTTTGCCGCAATATCAGGATTCAAATCGGTTTGCATCTTATGGATATTCTCTTCGGGAATAGCAACATTATTCAATAAAGCTTCAAAAGCCATTTTTGCATTGTTGCTGTCATCTGTAAAAGGAACAACTCTTTCATCTCCCCAAAAAATGTGCATTTTATTCCAGTCAATCTTATTACAATAAGCTTCTGTTGCTAAAAGTTTGTATAATGCTTTGGGTGTTTCGCCTCCTGAAAGTGCTATCGTAAAACGGTCTTGCTTTTGCAAAGTTTTACTTATATAAAAAGTTATCCATTTGGCCAGTTCCTCAATTACCTCCGAAGAATTGTTATAAACATGCAATTGCATTATTTGTCTTTCTTTTTTGGCGTTAAGGTTATCCAGTTATGGCCATCTCTTGCAATTAAAGCTTCGGCATCTTCCGGGCCCCATGAGTCAGGTGAATAGTTCGGAAACTCAACTGGTTTTCTTTCTGCCCAAACTTCAATAATAGGCATTACTACTTCCCATGCAGCTTCTACCTGGTCTGCTCGCATGAATAAAGTTGCATCGCCTTCCATTACATCGTACAATAATGTTTCATACGCTTCAGGTTCATTGCCGTTGTATTCCTCTTTGTAATTAAACGTCATATCAACCGGACTTAACATCATTTTTTGGCCGGGCTGCTTAGCCTGGAAACGCAGGTTTATATCCATTTCCGGCTGAATACTTATGGTTAGGCGATTGGGCCGCCAGGTTTCAGCAGCTTCAGCTGGAAATGAATAATGCGGTGCCGGTTTAAACTGGATAGTTAGCACGGTTGTTTTTTCGTGCATGTATTTACCGGTACGAACATAAAAGGGAATGTTTTGCCAGCGCCAGTTATCTATATAAAATTTTACCGCGGCAAATGTTTCAGTAGAAGAATCTGGATTCACATCTTTTTCCTGTGTATAGCCGGCTACTTCCTCGCCTTTCATCCATCCTTCGCTGTATTGGCCACGAGCTGCATATTCGGTGACCTGGGTTTTCTCAATTCTTCTTAAAGCATTTAGTACATCTACTTTTTTGTTTCGTATTTCGTTGGCATCAAAAGTCAAAGGCGCTTCCATACCAATCATACAAACCAATTGCAGTATATGGTTTTGTACCATATCTCTCAATGCGCCTGAACTTTCATAATATCCGCCACGACTTCCTACACCAACTGTTTCTGACGAAGTGATTTGAACATGATCAATATAATTCCTGTTCCATATCGGTTCAAAAAGGGCGTTGGCAAAGCGAAGTGCTAAAATGTTTTGTACTGTTTCCTTGCCGAGGTAATGATCTATCCTGTATATCTGCTCTTCTGCAAAATACTGCAACAGCAATTTGTTCATTTCTTTTGCACTCTCCAGATCATGCCCAAACGGCTTTTCTACTACAATACGTGTACACCCTGTGTTTTTACAAAAAGATAAAGTACTTAAATTTTTAACGATTACAGGGACCAACTGTGGCGCCACTGCCATGTAAAAAATTATATTAGGATGTTGCCCAAACTCTTCTTCTTTTTGTTTTGTTATGTCACCAAGTTGCGTATAAGACTTTTCATCACCAAGATCCATAAGCACATAATTCACATGTTCGGAGAATTCTTTCCACTTTGCTTCTTCACTTTTTCTGCGGCTGAAATTATCTACGCCTTCTAATAAATGCTTTTTATAATCGTCGCCTGCATATTCAGTTCTGGCAATACCGGTGATATTAAACTTTTCGGGCATTGAACCATCAAGAAATAAATTATATAATGCAGGAGTAAGCTTTCTATAATTCAGATCTCCGCTGCCTCCAAAAATAAAAAACAATATAGGTGGTAAAGGATTATTGTTGAGCATTTATGGTTGACGATTGATGGTTAAAAGTTGAAGTTAAGAGCTAATTAAACAAGGATATCCATTTGTTTCCATTCAGTATGGAATATGCCTGGTCCGTCTGTTCTTTCATATGTATGGGCACCAAAGTAATCCCTTTGCGCCTGGATAAGATTTACAGGTAATTTACTTCTTGTATATCCGTTAAAATAATTTAAAGAAGCCATAAAAGCACACGACGGGTAATCGCTTTCAGCAGCCTGAGTTATAACATTTTGCAGGCTTTGGTGTTTGCCCTTTATCAAGTCAGCGATTTCGTTATCTAACAACAAATTTTTTAGATCAGGCGCCTTTGCATAAGCTTTGCTGAAAAGCGGTAATAATGCAGATCTGATAATGCAACCACCCGTCCAAACGTTTATTACATCAGGCATTGGCACTCTCATATTTAGTGTAATAGAAGCTTTGCTTAACATAGCAAGTCCTTGTGCATAGGTGATGATAGTACTAAAGAAAAGAGCATCATGCAATTGGCTTAAGAACTCCTCCCTGGGGATTTGTATCTTCTTCAACTCCGGTTTGTAAAGATTAGCTGCTTCAACTCTTTCTTCCTTTAAAGAAGATAAATTCCGCATCATTACAGCCATATCAATTACAGGTATAGGCATAGGAAGATCGAGGCCTTCCTGCGATGTCCATTTTCCCGTGCCTTTTGCGCCTGCCCTGTCAAATATCATATCAACTAAAAGATGGTCGCTTTTATCATCTTTCTTCAAAAAAATATCTGCCGTTATTTCCAATAAAAAAGATTGCATATCATCTTTACTCCAGTTATTAAAAACTTCATGCAATTCTTCATTAGTTAAACCAAGCCCGTTAAGCATTAGATCGTAACATTCGCTTATCAGTTCCATAATAGCATACTCAATACCATTGTGAACCATTTTTACATAGTGCCCCGCTGCATCGTTGCCGAGGTAAGCGCAACATGGTTGTCCATTTACTTTTGCCGCAACTGACTTTAATATTGGTTCTACCTCTTTATACGCTTCTTCATCACCGCCCGGCATAATGCTGGGGCCAAGCCTTGCACCTTGTTCTCCGCCTGAAATACCAATGCCCATAAAATGTATGCCCTTCTCTTTTAACTTTCTAACCCGATCAAGTGTATCAATGTAATGAGAGTTGCCACCATCGATAATAATGTCTCCTGGTTCTACAACATGAAGTAGTTCTGCAATTACCCCGTCTACAATCTTGCCCGCAGGCACCAACATCATTATCTTACGGGGTTTTTGTAAATGATCTACCATTTCCTGCAAAGTATTTACGCCTTTTACAACCGTGCCTTTATTTGCAGCTGATTCCAATGCAAGTGTTTTAGTAGAATCTTTATCGTATCCAATTACTTTAAAACCGTTGTCTGCCATGTTTAATAAAAGATTGCTGCCCATTACACCGACGCCTATCATCCCAAAATCATATAAATTAGTTTCCATTAGTTTTATTTTGATGATAAATTATAACGGTAAAATTATGTGATATAAGTATGCAGCCTAATTAAGTTGACGAATAAATTATATCATCGCTACTTTAATCTTTGAATTAAGGCTGTGTTTAATCAATCAAAGGCTTTGCCATTAATAACTATCAATTGTAATTTTGCCATCTAAATTATAAATATGGGCGAGCTAATTAATGACTTTAATGAATACCGTGAAAAAATGAATGAAGTTATCTTAAGCAAGAATAATCTTGTAATAAAAAGGCTCTGGAACCTCGATACAAATACTTATGAAGAAGGGGCTTTAAATAAAAGAACCAAAGAAATGCTTGGGCTGGTTGCCAGCATGGTTTTGCGATGCGATGATTGTATCAAATATCATTTAGGTA
>CAXSEB010000057.1:0-10479 GCA_964235805.1 uncultured Chitinophagaceae bacterium
AGTCTATAAACCAAAGTTAAACGGCAGTTGGTATGAGGCGAAATCCAGAAATTTTGGAGATTTTCAATTACTTGTCGATAAAGTTCCACCAACATTAAATGCTATCGGAATTAGAGAAAATGCCAACCTTGCAAGAGCGTTACAAATAGCTTTTGTGGCAGGCGACAATAATGAGCAGGTAAAAAATTTCAGGGCTGAACTTGATGGAAAATGGCTTCGATTTACGAACGACAAAGGAAAAGCATTTATTTATAAATTTGATGAAATGTGCCAGCCCGGCACCCATGAATTAAAAGTAAGTATTCAGGATGAAGCAGGAAATACAACCTCCAGAACCTATCATTTTACGCGTTAGGTGTTTATTGGTTTAATTGTTGAATTTAAGAAGTTAAGACGTTAGCCTGATAACAGTTCGACAAAACATTAAACATTCAAACAACTTTAAATTTTACAAACCAGCAGCGTTTTAACCAATACATGATACAAATAAATGAAGGCGACAAAGCACCGGATTTCAAATCGAAAGACCAGGATGGAGAAGCAATTTCTTTAGCGCAGTTTAAAGGAAGCAAAGTTGTATTATATTTTTATCCTGAAGATGACACGCCAACCTGCACAATAGAAGCCTGCAACCTAAGGGATAATTATTCACTTCTTTTAGATAAGGGAATAAAGGTTTTAGGTGTAAGCCCGGATGACGTAAACAAGCATAAAAAGTTTGAGGAGAAGTTTCATCTTCCTTTCAAATTAATTGCCGAATCAACAAATACGGAGTTTGGGGCGAAAAAAATTTATATGGAAGAAAGTATATGGGTCTTTACAGAACTACTTTTTTAATTGATGAGAAAAGTATAGTAAAAAAGATATTTCGCAAGCCGAGATCCAAGATGCATACAGAGGAAATATTAAAAGCATGGAATGAAATAAAGTGATAACTACAATGCCTCCGGATAACGTTCGTATAAAAGAAAATTCATGGATTGCAAAGCTTGCTTCAAAAAAATTGAAAACTAATAACATGGCTATTGTTATTGGCAAAACTATTCACCTGCATAATGCTACACAATCTGATCTTTTACAAAACGAAAAATGGCTGAAGCATGAAATGTGTCACATAAGCCAGTTTCAGCAATACGGATTTATAGCTTTTATTTTAAGATACTTGTGGCAAAGTTTTAAAAATGGTTACCATTACAATCTTTACGAAGTAGCAGCAAGAGAAGCGGAAGAATTATAGAACCCATTCAACTTCATCAAAATTAAAAGTGCGCTCCATGTTATCCACTGTTTGTAATTCACCCTGTGGCAAAACACCTTTTATAGTTGTTTCAAAAATTATATTTTGTTTTTTAAGTTTGACCTTCTCGTTACGTTTATATAAAACGTTATTATACTCCTTCAGCAAAGCTTCGAAATTGTTTGTCTTTAGTTGTTCCACTCTGCGCATTAGGTATGCCTGCAGCTCTTTTGCCAGCTCAACAGGATCAAAATTTTTTCCAGTAATAAGTTTTAAAGAAACGGGATGCTTAAGATGAAAAGGAAAAACAGTTTGATTTACATTAATTCCAATGCCTATGACAGCCCACTGCCAAATATTGCCTTTAATTACATTTTCAATTAAAATTCCCCCTGTCTTCCTGTCATTCCAGAACAGGTCATTTGGCCATTTTATTTTTGTATTAATCTTATCATATACTGCAATTAAATCATAACAGGCTAATGCAGTTGCAGCGCTTAATTTAAACTGTTCATAAACCTGTAAGTGAAGAGTATTGACCGCAACACTTAAAATGATATTCTCTCCTTTATTTGTCTCCCAATCCTTGCCACGCCTGCCTTTGCCATGCGCCTGCTCTATTGCAAACCAGGCCTCTCCGTCTTTGGCATCGCCGCTGTAAACCTTTTGCATGGCATAGTTGTTGGTGCTGTCCACATAATCAAGAATATGTAATGGTGTATTGGTATTCATTACTTTAACTATTAGTAAAGAATTAGTATTTTTGATAAACATTGCTGATTATGTAGTTTTCAATCAGCCTTATTCTTATAATTTACGACGAATAATCAAATATGATGAACTAAAAATAAAACGCCTTTGAATAATTTAAGCATATTAGCTGCAAGAAAAAAAAGCAGTACCTTAAGATTAACCAGGAACAGCAAGATCTATAAAACAATCATCCACTCTATACAGGAAAAAAAAGGAGATAAAATAATCAGCCTTGATCTTCGTAAAATACCGGAAGCAGTTGCAGACTTTTTTGTGATCTGCGAAGCAACCAATAACATACAATTAAGAGCTATTGCAGATTCTGTTGAAATCAATGTAAAAAAAAAATGTGGTGAGCCGCCTTATAAACATGAAGGTTTTCAAAGTGAGCAATGGATTTTAATAGATTATGTAAATATTGTAGTGCATATCATGTTACCAGAGCCGCGTAAATTTTACCAGCTGGAGGAATTGTGGAGTGATGCACCGGTGATAGAGCACAACGATTAGAAATTAAATTACTCTTTAACAATTAATAAATAAAAATATTACTGGATGTTACCAACTTTACAACATAAATTAATATTGCAAGGAAAGAAGTATGGCACAGGATAATAAAAATCTAAATCAAAGAAAAATCATTCCCAACAACAATTTAAACGGATCAGGCGACGACCCTAAAAAGCGTCCCAAATTCAATTTATATTGGGTATATGGACTTTTGTTTGCGTCTATCATAGGTTACCAGTTTTACAAGGTTGGCACTTCTACGGGTATTGAAACCGATATTGAAAGCTTTAAAGAAATGGTAAAACAAGGTGATGTAAATGAAATAAAAATAATAAGGAATAAAAAAATAGTTCGTGTTTTTATTAACAGGGATAGCCTGCAGGCAAAGCAAGGATTTTATAATTCCGTTCTAAAAATAAACCGCGTTGATGCCTTAGCAAAAACGGAACCTCCGCAAGTCTTTTTTACCATCGGCGATGATAAGAATTTTACGGAGCAAATGGAAAATTTCAGGCAGGAAAATCCAAATCTAAAAAAATTCAGCACTCAATACGATGAAGAAGGAGAGTTATTTGGACAAATCATAAGCACATTACTTCCCATCCTGCTGATAGGATTATTGTTTATAATGATGATGCGTAAAGTGGGTGGCTCCGGTGGCGGCGGCGGACCTGGCGGTATTTTTAATATCGGAAAGTCCAAGGCACAATTGTTCGACAAAGGAACAAAGGTAAATATCAATTTTGGCGATGTTGCCGGGCTTGATGAAGCAAAGGTAGAGGTGATGGAAATTGTTGACTTCCTCAAAAATCCAAAAAAATATACGGCTCTTGGCGGTAAGATACCTAAAGGTGCATTATTGATCGGCCCTCCGGGCACAGGTAAAACTTTATTAGCAAAAGCGGTAGCCGGCGAAGCGCAGGTTCCTTTTTTTAGTCTTAGCGGTAGTGATTTTGTTGAGATGTTTGTAGGTGTTGGTGCAAGTCGCGTCAGAGATCTTTTCAAGCAAGCAAGAGAAAAAGCTCCCTGCATAATATTTATTGATGAAATAGATGCAATTGGAAGAGCTCGTGGAAAAAATATGATGATGAGTAATGATGAAAGGGAGAACACACTTAATCAATTACTGGTTGAAATGGATGGCTTTGGAACCGATCTTGGTATTATAATACTTGCTGCCACAAACAGGCCCGATGTATTGGACAATGCCTTACTACGGCCAGGAAGGTTTGATAGGCAAATAAGTATTGATCGACCTGATTTGGTGGGCCGTGAGGCTATATTTAAAGTTCACCTTGTACCTATAAAAGTTTCTCAAACGTTAGATATACACAAACTATCTGAGCAAACTCCCGGCTTTGCTGGTGCAGACATTGCTAATGTTTGCAACGAGGCAGCACTGATTGCTGCAAGAAAAGGAAAGAATGCAGTAGATATGAGTGACTTCCAGGACGCTATTGACAGGGTTATCGGAGGTCTTGAGAAAAAGAATAAAATCATTCTTCCTGAAGAAAAAGAAATAATTGCTTACCATGAAGCTGGTCATGCCATTTGTGGTTGGTTTCTTGAGCATGCTTATCCATTATTAAAAGTTACAATAGTGCCAAGAGGTACTGCTGCTTTGGGTTATGCACAATACACACCAAAGGAACAATACCTTTATAACACAGATCAGTTGCTTGATCAGATCTGTATGACGTTAGGTGGAAGGGCATCAGAAAGCCTTTTCTTCGGCAAAATATCTACAGGTGCAAGTAACGATCTTCAGCAGATCACGAAAATGGCTTATGCAATGGTTACTGTTTATGGCATGAATGATAAAGTTGGTAATATAAGTTTTTACGATCCTCAGCAGGATAACACTTTTACCAAGCCTTACAGTGAAGAAACAGGTAAACTGATTGATGAAGAAGTGCGCAAAATAATTGACCAGGCTTATGAAAGAACAAAAGCATTACTCACATTACGTAAAAAGGAAGTTGAGATTTTAGCAAGAGAGTTATTGAAAACGGAAGTATTGTTTAAAAGTGATGTTGAGCAACTCATAGGAAAAAGGCCTTATGAAGAAAAAAAGGCTTTGGATATAATTGATAATCCCAAAGATGCGGTGATTGAAGATCCTATGGGTGGTGTAATTGTTGAAACACCTGCGTAAACTATGTAGTAGATGAAGAGTACTTCTTCAAAAGAAAATATTCTTAAAAAGATAAGACAGGCACTGACTAACCCGGTGCCTGTTCCTTTTCCTAAAAGTGAAGGAAACAGTTCAGTATTTCAATCACAGTCAGAAGATTTGGAAATTGAATTTGCCAGTGAGTTTACAAAACTGCTTGGCAAATTTGCTTTTTGCCTTAATGAAGAGGATCTAAAATTTCAATTAAGCAATCTAATCGTTGAAAAGAAATGGAAAAGCGTTTATTGTGCTGAAAAAGAACTTATGCCTTTGCTGCAGAATTTGCCGGAGAAGAATCTTGTAACTTCTTTATATGATTGTGACGCTTCCCTTACTTCATGCGAATGTTTAATTGCACGAACCGGTTCAATAGTGTTGAGTTCAGCACAGCAGGAAGGCCGTACGGTAAGCGTTTACGCACCTATACATGTTTGCATCGCATATACTGATCAATTGGTTTACGATATTAAGGATGGATTGCAGCGTTTGAAAGATAGATACCAGGGAAATATTCCATCTATGTTAAGCCTTGCAACAGGCCCAAGCCGTACAGCAGATATTGAAAAGACATTAGTAGTTGGTGTTCATGGCCCAAAAGAAGTTTATTTATTTTTGGTTGATGAGAGATAAATCAATTTGTGTTTTGATTATATTAAACCATCATCTTTCAATATAGATTTACTAAATTTTTCACTTTATATTTATTAATTTGCTTTACATGAATGAAATTATTTTCTTAATAGAAGAGGCCATGGAAGGTGGATTTACAGCAAAAGCTATCGGCGAAAGTATTTTTACAGAGGCTGACACAATGGAGCAAATTAAAATTAACATCAAAGAAGCAGTTGAATGTCACTTTGATAGTAATAAAAAACCTAAACTAATCAGGCTACATATGATTAAAGAAGAAGTAATTTCAGTATGAGATTACCAAGAGATATTTCTTCAACAGAATTAATAAAGCTTCTCCACAAAATAGGTTATCAAATAACTCGTCAAAAAGGTAGTCATATTAGATTGACAACTCACAAGAACGGTGAACATCATATCACACTTCCAAATCACCCTTCAATTAGATTATGAACACTTTCGTCAATAATCAGCGATATAGCTTCTCATTTTAAAACAACTAAAGAAGATATGACGAAAGAAATCTTTAAGCAATTGTAATTGTCCTATAAAAAATTTAAGTGTCAACAGCCAATAAAAAGATATACTTTCTTTCAGATTTTCACCTTGGCGCACCTGATTATGCAAGCAGTCTTGTAAGAGAAAAACGTATCGTTAAATTTTTGGATGAAATAAAAGAAGATGCTGCGCAGATCTTTATTTTGGGCGACCTGTTTGATTTTTGGTATGAATACAAAAGAGTTGTTCCGAAAGGTTTTATAAGAATTTTGGGCAAGCTGGCTAACTTAACTGATGATGGAATTATCATTCATTTTTTTGTTGGTAATCACGATATGTGGATGAATGATTATTTTGAAAAGGAAATAGGCATTAAGGTATATCACAAACCGGAAGAGTTCAATTTATATGATAAGCACTTCTTTGTTGGCCATGGCGATGGGCTTGGCCCTGGCGATCATCGTTATAAATTTATAAAAAAAGTTTTTCGTAATAAATTATCCAGGAAATTATTTGGCTTTCTTCATCCACATTCCGGTATAGGATTGGCTAATTACTTTAGTGCAAAAAGCCGTAAAGCAACAGGTAAAGTGGATGAGAAATTTTTAGGTGAAGACAAAGAATGGCTGATCATTTTCAGTAAAAAAATACTTGAAAATAAACATATTGACTACTTCATTTTCGGTCACCGGCACTTGCCACTGGATTATAAACTTACAGATAAAAGCCGTTATATTAATTTGGGAGATTGGATAAAATATTTTAGTTATGCTGTTTTTGATGGAAACCATCTTGAACTAAAATTTCACACCCCGTGAGATACATTATCGCTTTAATAATTTATATTATTTTCTCTGCGATAACATGTTGCAATGTGGCGTTTTCGCAGGATTCATTGTTTAGGCTCGACAAAACTTTTGAATATCCTGTTGAATCTTTTACTGTAAATAATTTGGGCGAGCTCTTTATTATCAATACCAACAATCAGCTTAAAAAGTTAGACGATAAAGGAGATTCTATTGGGGTATTTAACAGGGTAACAAAGTATGGCAAGTTATCTTATGTTGAGGCACAAAATCCCTGGAGAACAATTTTATATTACAAGGATTTTTCCACAATTGTTCTTCTTGATAAATACTTAAACGTGCTAACCAATATAAATCTGCGTAAGCAAAACCTGTTTAATGTAAAGGCAGTTACAAGCTCATACGATAATAATTTCTGGCTGTTTGACGAGCAGGACAGCAAATTAAAAAAGATGGATGATGCAGGCAAGATTCTTTCCGAAACAGCAGATTTCCGGCTATTGTTTGATACTGTTCCATCTCCTGAACAAATTGAAGACAAAGGTGGTTTTGTTTATCTCTACGATCCATCGAAAGGATTGTATGTTTTTGATTACTACGGATCTTTTAAAAACAAATTGACCTTTTTAAACTGGAAAGATTTTACCGTAATAGGCAAAAATATTTATGGATACGATGAAAATAACTTTTATAGCTATTCAATAAATTCACTTGATTTGAAAGAATTCGTGTTGCCGGATGTGTTTAAAAACTACACCTCTTTAAAAGTAGGAAACAACAAATTGTATTTACTTAAAGATAAATATCTTAAGATTTATTCACTCCCGTAGCAGCATTTATTTTATAAAAGGAAGTAAAATTTTTTATTTTTAGTAGAACTATTTGTTTAGAATATCAGCCAGTTCTTTGTCCCACTTCCCCGTTTTTCCATATTCCACAACGCGGCCTTTTTCTTTACCGTCTTTCATTACAATTATGGTAGGTACATTCTTTATATTAAATGCTGAAGAAATATTACCGGTTGTTTGCTTCTGCCTGTCAACACCAAAAAACGTAACCCGGTTATTGGATACGCCAGATTTTTCCTGCAGAACAAAAAATTTAGGTACAATGAACTGTGTATCCTCACACCATGTTCCGCCAAAAATTATATAGCTCACACCATCTTTATTTTTTACAAAAGAATTTATTATGGCGGTATCTGGCTGCAAGTATATTTTTTCACTTTGTGCATACCATTTATATGCAGTATCACTTTTAATAATATCCTTACTTATAATTCCTTTAAGAATTTTACTTCCGGCATGTTGATCATCAGGTATAGACTCATATTGCGTTTGCGACATTACAGTAAAGCCTATTGCAGAATATATAATAGTTAATAACAGTTTCGCCTTCATTAAGTATAAGTTTAATTTTTTACAAGCTTGTTTTCAATTCCAGCAAAAAAGATTTTAAATTTTTTAATGAAGATATCATTTCAAATTTCTGAACCGCAGTTTTATTACTTTTCAAAAATTCTTTTGCTCCCTCAATAGTGTACTTTCTATCTCTTAATAAATGATAAATCAATTTTAAATTTTTCACATCTTCGGGACGAAAGTATCTGTCGCCCTTTGCATTCTTCTTAGGTTTTAAAATATCAAATTCATTTTCCCAAAAACGGATTAATGAGGCATTTAATTTAAACATAGCAGCCACATCTCCAATTGAATAATAAGACTTTTTAAACAGTATCTCATCTTCAGGAATTTCTATAAGGTCCGCTTCAATGTTAAAAGATTTGAGGCTTTTTCTTCCGCGGGTGGATTTAGCTTTTTCAACTTTTACAGCAGTTGATTTTAGAGGAATACTATTTTGTACTTTTTCCTCTGAACGTGGTTCAATAAAATCAAAGGCAATTTGAGGGACGTCCATATTAGTCTAAGCTTTTTGCACTGCCGGTTGCAGCAATTTTTAATATCCTGTCAAACTGTTCAGCGTTAAGATCGTTATAAAAGAAATAGACAGGATCAACTTCCTGCCCGTTTACATGAACTTCATAGTGGCAATGCGGGCCTGTGCTTTTACCGGTGCTTCCTACCCAACCTATAATTTCACCTCGCTTAACAGTTTCTCCAAGCCTTGCTTTTATCCTCACCATATGGCCATACAAAGTTTCATATCCGTAGCCGTGATTTATCTTAACAAAATTACCATAGCCAACATCTCCGTAGCCTGCAGCATTTATAACCCCATTGCCGGTTGCATAAACCGGGGTGCCTTGTGGTGCAGCAAAGTCAAGCCCTTTGTGCATCTTAGGAGTTCCGTAAACCGGGTCAATCCTCATGCCAAAGCCGGATGCTATACGGTCAAGAAACCGGTTGCTGACTGGTTGAATTGCAGGTATGCTGGATAGTTTTTCAGCCTGGTTCTTAATTAATTTATCAACTTCTGCGTAGCTGTCAAATTGAAAAGCAATTCGTGCGCTTAGATTGTTCAACGTTTTAGCAAGCTCATTACCCAGCTTATCATCATTCATAGCTTGTACCTTTTCAACCTCTTTTTTTTGCTCTATAAGTTTAACTCTTGTACTATCAGGCAGCGGGTTAGCAGCAAATATTGATCTGTAAACCTGGTTGTCCATGTTTTCCAATGCGGCCATTTGCTGTTGTACTGTTTGCATTTGCCTGTTCAGTACATCATAATTTTCCTTCATCCTCTTATATTGGGCTTCAGCAAATTTTGCCTGCGGAGATGGTATAAACCTGAAAGCAATAGAAACTAAAATGAGTGCTGTTACAAGCGCCGCTGCAATAAATCCAAAAACCCGCAGCAGTATTACTCTAAACGGAGTAACTAGTTTTTCATAGCGAAGCGTATGGGTGTTATAGTAATATTTTATTTTCTTCATATCAGCAATCCTCAAACTTTAATGATGTAAGCGATGTGTTGCTTGCAGTTGAGCTGTGAGAATACCTTAATCAATTCTTATCTTTGCCGGAATGCGCAAATATAAACTGATAATACGCAAAATCTTTTTAAAATAGCGTTAATGATATGATGAGCAGTGCCGAGATAAGACAACAGTTTCTTGATTTTTTTAAAGCAAAAGGCCACACTATTGTTCCTTCTTCACCTATAGTTATTAAAGATGATCCAACGCTTTTGTTTACCAATGCTGGTATGAACCAGTTTAAAGATTATTTTCTGGGTAATAAAGTTCCGCCTTATAAGAGAGTTGCAGACACTCAGAAATGTTTGCGTGTAAGCGGCAAGCATAACGATCTTGAAGAAGTTGGTGTAGATACCTATCATCACACCATGTTCGAAATGCTTGGCAATTGGAGCTTTGGAGATTATTTTAAAAAAGAAGCAATAGCCTGGAGCTGGGAGTTGTTAACAGAGATTTATAAAATTCCGAAAGAGCAGTTATACGTTACCGTTTTTGAGGGAGATGAAAAAGAGAATTTGCCAAAAGATGAAGAAGCGATTGCCTGTTGGAAAAAATGCCTGTCTGGCGCTGGTTTTAAAGAGACAGAGATTCAAGACAGGATAATAATGGGAAATAAAAAAGATAATTTTTGGGAGATGGGAGATACAGGCCCGTGCGGTCCATGCACTGAAATACACGTTGATACAAGAACAGACGAAGAAAGAGCAAAGGTTAAAGGAAATACTTTAGTAAACAAAGATGATGCGCAGGTAATTGAAATTTGGAACAATGTTTTTATTGAATACAACCGCAGGAAAGATGGCAGCCTTGAGCCATTGCCCTCTAAGCATGTAGATACTGGGATGGGCTTTGAAAGATTGGTAAGAGTTATACAAAAGAAAGAAAGCAATTATGATACGGATGTATTTACCGGAACAATTACTGAAGTAGAAAAGCT
>CAXSEB010000058.1:0-6711 GCA_964235805.1 uncultured Chitinophagaceae bacterium
CTTTTTCAAATTATTATTACATCAGAAGCTACGAACATAAAGGATATATTTCTCCTTAAAAAAGTCTTCCTTAAAAACCATATTAATATCATAGATATCCGGGTTACACCCGCTTTCACCGATTTCCTTATTAAGATCCCCGCCTTTTAAGCAAATCAATCCATGCAATGTTTCACCTTTTGTTTGTGAAGATTTAATTAAATGTTTGCTCCATCTACAAAGATCTTTCAAGGGCGCTACGGCTCTTGATAATACCACATCATATTTTTTATCCTGTATTTGTTCAGCTCTTTTATGTTGAGTGCTAACATTCGTTAATCCAATAGCAGCAGAGATTTCATCAACGACCGTCAGCTTTTTTTTTATGCTATCAACCAGGCAAAATTTAACGTTAGGAAAAAATATAGCAAGTGGAAGCCCGGGAAAGCCCCCACCAGAGCCGAGATCCATCACATCATAATCATCGGGCAAAGGAAATAAGCACGCAATGGATAATGAATGAAGTACGTGGTGTTCATAAAAGTTGTCCATATCTTTTCTTGATATAACATTTATTTTGTTATTCCAATCAGTGTATAAATTTTTTAGAGCTTCAAACTGTTCAACCTGTTTTTGAGAAAGATGCGGAAAGTATTTTTTGATGATTTCCATGGTATGTGTTAGAGTATAACAAACTCTTTTTTCAGAAAATTTACTTCCAGTTTTTTGAAGGTTTTTTAAAAAGAGATAATGAAAAAATAAGGTAATAGAAAAACATCCAAATGTCCAAAACCAGGCTCCATTTAAAAAGATCCAGTTCGTTAAGCTTTTTCATTGTTCTATAATAAATAACCAACTGTACTAACATCTTAAATGTAAATAGAGTCAGCACTATTTGCCATTTAAAAGTGATAACACTTGCAATAAATAGTGGGTAAAAAAGAAAATGACTAAGCGAATACAAGCCCAGTAATAATTTTAAAGAAGGCTTGTAATAACGGCCAGTTGTGTAATGGCGGCTTTTTTGCTTTACCCATTCTTTAAAAGTGTTGGCAGGTTCGGATAATGTGAAAGCATCCTTATCAATTACTATTGCTGTATTATTGCTTGTAGCAGCTTTATTGATAAAGAGGTCGTCATCGCCACTGGCTATCTGGTTATGAAAAGAAAAACCTTTATGCCTTACAAATACAGATTTTTTATAACTAAGGTTTCTGCCAACGCCCATGTAAGCAAAGCCGGCTCTTTCATACGAAAGATATTGTAATGCGGTATGAAAAGTTTCCCAACGAACCAGCTTGTTCAAAAAGCCTCTTTTCTTACAATAAGCTCCATAACCCAAAACAATTTCTACATCATTCCTGTAGCCTTCCTGCATTTTTTCGATCCAGCGTTCACTTGCAGGCTTGCAATCTGCATCTGTTAACAGCAGTACTTCATGTTTTGCATTCTTTATTCCGGCGCTTAATGGATACTTTTTGCCTGCCACAAACATGGATTCCTGTTTCAATTCCACAACTCGTAATTGTTTAAATTTTTTTCTGTATTCTTCAAGAATGTATTTGCTTTCGTCAAATGAATTATCTTCCACAACTATCACTTCATGTGTGGTACGGTATTTTTGTGCCAACAAGTGCGGAAGATTTTTAGCTAAATTTGCTTCTTCATTTTTTGCGCAGATGATTACTGATACAGCATGTGTTTGAGATGTAGCTGCTGGTTTAACTTTATAAAATGCAAGACGCAGAAAAAAAAACAGGAAGTAAAACAGTTGTATTATAGTGACCGCACAAAAGCAGTAAAATATTATTTGCCACCAATGTGTTGTCATTAAAGCAAAATAATTAATTAAAAAAGAAAACTAAAAAAGATTAATTTTTTACAGTATTGCAATGGCGGCATTAGCATTTGAACTTCAGCATACTGATGATAATTCTAAAGCGAGGGCAGGTAATATTTTTACTGATCATGGGGAGATATTAACGCCCATATTCATGCCTGTTGGTACTGTTGCAAGTGTTAAGGCTGTTACACAACAGCAACTGCTTAAAGATGTAAAAGCCCGAATTATCCTGGGCAACACTTATCATCTTTATCTTCGGCCTGGCATAGATGTAATGCAGTCTGCCGGCGGCTTACATAAGTTTATGAGTTGGGATAAACCTATACTAACCGATAGTGGCGGCTACCAGGTCTTCTCTCTAGCCGGCAAACGTAAGCTAACAGAAGAAGGCGCTGTATTTCAAAATCATATCAACGGTAGCAAGCACTTATTTTCCCCTGAAGTGGTTATTGATATTCAGAGGATAATTGGAGCAGATATAATTATGGCTTTTGATGAATGCCCGCCAGGTGGCAGTTTGTATGATTATGCAAAAACATCTATGGAACTAACGCATCGTTGGCTTGATAGATGTTTCACACATTTTAATGCAACAAGCAATATTTATGGATATACGCAAAACTTATTTCCTATTGTGCAAGGTGGTACTCACTATGATTTAAGAAAAGCTTCGTGTGAATATATCACATCTAAGAACGCTACCGGTAATGCAATAGGAGGATTAAGTGTAGGCGAGCCAACTGATAAGATGTACGAAATATGTGCCTTATGCTGTGATAATCTACCTGCACACAAACCTCGTTATTTAATGGGCGTTGGCACTCCTTGGAATATTGTTGAGGCCATCGCATTAGGTGTAGACATGTTTGATTGCGTAATGCCAACACGTAACGGCCGTAATGCTATGTTGTTTACTTCTTATGGTGTTATAAATATTGATAATAAGAAATGGGAATGCGATTATTCGCCAATTGATGATGGCATAGATTGCGAGGTAAGCAATTACTATAGTAAGGCCTATTTACGGCATCTTGTGGTTTCTAAAGAAATACTGGGTTTGCAAATTGCAAGCATTCACAATCTTGCTTTTTATCTTGACATAGTAACCAAAGCCCGTGAGCATATTATCAAAGGCGACTTTGTAAGTTGGAAGAATGAAATGACAATTAGGTGGCAACAGCGGCTTTAGTTGATAATTGAAAATCTGAAATTGAGAATGGATAATAATCCTGCATTAATGAAAACCATATGTTAAACAAAATAGCAGTAATTAACTATTAACTATCAACTATCAAT
Organism: uncultured Chitinophagaceae bacterium; assembly: GCA_964235805.1. Taxonomy (GTDB): domain Bacteria; phylum Bacteroidota; class Bacteroidia; order Chitinophagales; family Chitinophagaceae; genus Ginsengibacter. Next base: position 3,119 of record CAXSEB010000058.1, read on the forward strand.
TATTAACTTCCTCTGTCCTCTTCTAAATTTTCATGAGCATCTCCACCTAAACTATAATAATTATTTTCTTCATCTTCTTCACCAATTTCTTCGTTGGCATTATCATCCTCGGCACCAGGAACATCAAGATCATTATCTGATAACGTATCAACGGTTGTAAAATTGGCTCCATCTTCGCCTAATGCAATCAAATCGTCTTCAGTAATATCTGTTTCATCTATCTCTTTCACCTTCGCTGTATTATCATCAATTTCGTCCGAAAGATTATCAATTTCTGGTTGCAAAGGCTTTGCGGAATTATCAGGTAAACCAGCTGAGACAGTATTTGAACGGGAAAGATTTTCTACATCTACATCTACTCTTTCATTTCCCTTTATATTCATAATATCTTCATTGGCCGGGTAATGAGGATATCCCGGAAAATCTTTCTCATCATTTTGTTCATTTTTGTTTTGCATAACTGAATTTTTATGATAATATAGAAAATCGTATGCCGGAAATACTGATAACCATTATGTATCAATTTCAATAAATGAATAGCTGTTGTTTTAACTTTTAAGAGCAGGCAGTTGATAGGGGAACTCAACTTTTTATCTCATCTTTGCAGAGTTAAAATTATTTGATTTTATAATTTAAAGATTTTTCATGGGGCGAATAATAACAGCGATAGTTATAAGCTTTCTGTGTTTTATAAATTCAACAACAGCACAAAATGAAAATTTAATAGTTCAGGGTACCTCTCCCAATTTATATATTGTTCACAAAACCACTGCTAAAGAAAATTATTACAGCGTTGGTCGCAATTACAATGTTGCTCCCAAAGACATTGCGGCGTATAATAAACTTGGTTTTGAAAAGGGACTAAATCTTGGACAGGCAATTAAAATTCCACTTTCAAAAAACAATTTTGTACAAAGTAAGGGTGCAGACTCAAGGTCACTTATTCCGGTTTATCACGTGGTTGAAACTAAAGAAGGGCTTTATAGAATTAGTTCAAACTATAATAAAGTGCCATTAGAGCAACTTAAGAAATGGAATAACTTATCTTCAGATGTTGTACCTAACAGCACAAAATTAATTGTTGGGTATCTTAAAAGTGATGTTCAGCAAATGCCCGAGACAGATGTTGCTAGTGCTGAAACAAAACCTTCTAAAAGTACTCAAGTTGTTGTTAACGAAAGTGCCGCATCCAAACAGACAACCGCAGAAGTAAGAAATTACACTACGACAAAACCCGCTGATGATAAAACTGCGCCAACAACAGGAAAAATACAAACTGAAGCGAATGTTTTCCCTGTATCTCGCAGCACTATAAATTTTAATGGCGGAATTTTTAAAAGGCTTTATGACGAACAACAAGTAAGCAAATCGCCAATTACCGAAAGTGGACTTTCAGGAGTGTTCAAAAGTACAAGCGGGTGGAAGGACGGTAAGTATTATTGTTTTAATAACAACGCACCTGCTGGTACCATTTTAAAAATAACAAATAACACTAATGGCAAAAGCGTTTATGCAAAAGTGCTTGATATAATTCCTGATATTGCACAAAATGAAGGATTGGTTTTGCACATAAGCAACGCTGCCGCAGAAGAACTTGGTGTAATAACCACAAGGTTTGATTGTTCAATTAATTATTCTAAGTAGCCTCCGGAGCTCAAAGCCGAAATCCTCTTAAAAATTCTTCAGTTAAGATTTTTTTCTTTCCCTGTAATTGTAATTCTTTTAGGTAGATGTAACCATCGCTGCAGGCAAATTTTAAGTAAGTTCTTTTATCAGTTTCAAATTTACCAGGTTCAGACAGTGGAACAACTTCTTCTTTAACCGCTCTAAAAATTTTTATCAGCTTATCATTTATAAAAGTGTATGCAGCCGGGTAAGGGGAGAGTCCGCGGATAAGATTATACACTTCATGCACATTTTTACTCCAGTCAATTTTACAAGTTTCTGTAAAGATTTTTGGCGCATGTTTTAAAGCAGATAACTGTTGCTGTTGCGAAGTTTCCGGGATACTTTTGTTTGAAATGCCATCAACTGTTTTCACTAACAGGTCAGCACCAAGTTCTTTCATCCGGTCGTGTAATTCACCGGCGGTTTCATCATCGCTGATTTTTATTTTTTCTGATAGTAATATGTTACCTGTATCAATTTCATGTTGCAACTTAAATGTTGTAATGCCGGTTTCTTTTTCGCCATTTATTATAGCCCAGTTAATTGGTGCAGCTCCGCGATATTGTGGCAACAATGAGGCATGTAAATTAATTGTTCCAAGCGGGGGCATGTTCCAGACAACCTCCGGCAACATCCGGAATGCAACTACAATTTGAAGATCAGCCTCTAATGATTTCAATTCATTTAAAAAACCTGGATGCTTTAATTTTTCAGGCTGTAATATCTTTAGATTATTCGTTAACGCATACTTTTTTACTGCACTTTCGTTCAATTGCAGCCCGCGGCCGGCGGGCTTATCAGGAGAGGTTACTATGCCAACAATATTATAGCCGGCGAGTAATAATTTATTTATTGATGGTACCGAAAATTCCGGAGTTCCCATAAAAACAATTCGCAAACGGTTCAAGCTTATAAGATTATTTGGTCAAGATGATATCCTTTGATAATTGTAACAGGTCAATTCCATGATTAATATATGTTGAAATATGTTGAATTAGTTTTTGATTAGTAATGCTTTCAAAATTAATAACATCAAAAAAATACGGCAATGGAAGATCATCCATTTGCGAAGCAATTGAGTTTGTAATTTGAAAAGTAACGTCTTTACCTTTTAAGCAAATATCAATATCGCTGTTGGGTTTGGCATTACCGGTTGCCCTTGATCCAAACAATAATGGCTGCTCTATTTCTTTGTAATTCTTAATAACCTTTACAAGCTGCTCAAGTTCACTATCATTCAACTGCATCATTAATCTGATTTGTAATTTTTTAATTCTTTTACCAGGTAATTCAAAAGCCTGCCATAAATTTTGATAATGTCTTCAAAAATCTTAATTATGCTTGGTTCGTTATAATTATGTACACTTAAATGTCGGCTTGTTCTAAAAATCTTTATACAACAAATATTTCTTTCTTATCTTTTTAAAATTACTTAAAGCCGGTTCCCAGCTTTTCCTGATTTCATTTTCCGATTTGCCATTAATAATTTGTTGCGTTAAAATATCATTGCCGGCAAGTCTGTTAAGAGATGTATTACTTATGAAGAATTTTTCTTTTTGAGGAAATAATTTATATGCCTGCAATATCCATTTCAACTGTATTTTATTATTAACCTCTTTAAGAACCTGCGCTGGCGCTGCAGATAGGTTCCAGCCAAAACATAGTTGGTTCTTAAGCTTCGGATCTTTTGCACCTTCTTTGCTTTGGGGTATAAAACTAAAAAGCGTTTTTTGCAAAGATGGATGTCCGAAAATCTGGAATGGCTTGTCTGTTCCACGGCCTTCACTCAAAACTGTTGCTTCAAAAAAACAGGTTGAAGGATACCAATACACAGATTGAATTTCAGGAAGATTCGGTGAAGGCTTCACTGGTAAAATATATTTGCTATTGTGGTCGTAATTCCTGCATTTGATAACTAAGAAATG
>CAXSEB010000058.1:6721-9055 GCA_964235805.1 uncultured Chitinophagaceae bacterium
AGGAGTATCAGCGGTATGTTTCTCATTGTTATAAAAGCTTAGTTTTTGATTGGCGGTATCAGATAGCCATTTTTCTCCTGTTATCATCATAGCATATTCACCTATTGTCATTCCATAAACAATAGGTACTGGCTGCATACCAACAAAGGTTTTAAATTTTTTATCCAGAACAGGTCCGTCTACATAAAATCCATTTGGATTTGGCCGATCCAATATCAATAAGGGTTTAGCGTTCTCTAGAGACGCTTCTATATAATACTCCAGCGATGATATGTAAGTGTAAAATCTTACACCAACATCCTGTATGTCAAAAACCATAACATCAACATCTTTTAGTTCATCGCTGGTAGGTTTGTTATGCTGTCCGTATAAACTAATAACTTTTATACCGGTGCTTTTATCAATATAGTCTCTTGTGTTTTCCCCGGCATCCTGCTGACCTCTAAAGCCATGTTCAGGACTAAAGATCTTTATAACTTTAATCCCGCTTTTAAGTAGCGTGTCCGCAAGGTGGCTACTGCCAACCATAGAAGTTTGATTAGCAAACAAGGCCACTGCCTTACCTTTTAAAAGCGGCACATAAACATCCATCCGTTCTGCTGCAGGAATTATTTTTAATTGTGAAATAGAACTTGACTGCAAACCGATACACAGAAAAAACAAAATGAGCTGTTGCTTCATTCAGCAAATTTCATTAAACTTTTTAATTAACACGTATGTTATTACCTTGCGGCAAGGGTTTAAATAGAATTTATTTTTTTCCTTCCAACAAATTACCACTCATATCACAATATTTTATGAATGGCTTTAATTTTAAAAATTGAATAAAGATTCTGATGCAACAAGTAAAAAACGGTGATAAGGTTAAGGTTCATTATACCGGTAAATTAACCAACGGCGAACAATTTGACTCAAGTACCGGCCGTGCACCGCTTGAGTTTACAGTCGGCGCAGGCCAAATGATCAAAGGCTTTGACAATGCTATGCCCGGGATGAGTGTAGGTGAAAAGAAAACAGTGAGCATTGCTCCTGAAGAAGGCTATGGCCACAAAAGCGAGGAAGCAATTATTGAATTTCCAAAAGCAAATGTTCCGCCAGATATGCCTTTAGAACCTGGCATGAAGCTGGAATTAAGAAGTGAAGATGGTCAGCCATTTCCTGTAACTGTGTCGGAAATAAAAGATGATGTAATTATTTTGGATGCAAATCATTCTCTGGCAGGTAAAGACCTGATATTTGATATTGAGCTTGTTGAAATAGTTTAGTTATGACAATGTTTTGTGAAGGACTTAGTTGCTTTACCTGCTGTTCAAACCTCTTCTAACTTCTAAGATCAGTAGTAAATTAAAGCCTCTAGATGATCAATATAAATAAAGAAAGTATTTCGCAAAGATTTATGCGATACGTAAAAATTGATACACAGAGCGATCCTTCGAGCAACACAACTCCTTCTACAGCCAAACAAAAAGATCTCAGCAAATTACTGGTAAATGAACTTCGGTCATCAGGTATTCAGGATGCAGAGATGGATGAGTTCGGCTATGTATATGCAACTATTGCTGCCAACACTTCAAAACAAAACGTACCTGTTATCTGTTTCTGTAGTCATGTTGATACGGCGCCTGATTGCAGCGGCACCAATGTGAAGCCACTTCTTCATAAAAATTATAATGGCGGCAATATTATTTTACCGGATGATCCGTTGCAGGTATTAAATGTAACTGATCAGCCTTATTTAAAACAGCACATTGGTAATGATATAATCACCGCAAGTGGTACTACATTGTTAGGTGCAGATGACAAAAGTGGCGTAGCTGTTATAATGGAAGCCGCTTCTTATCTTATTAATAACCCTTCGGTTAAGCATGGTGAAATAAAACTTTTATTTACGCCTGATGAAGAAGTTGGTAAAGGCACTGCAAAGCTTGATCTTGATAGATTAAATGCCCGGTTTGCTTATACACTTGATGGTGGCGAAGCAGGAAGCATGGAAGATGAAACTTTTAGCGCTGATGGTGTTAAGGTCGTTGTCAATGGAGTTATAGCTCATCCTGGTTATGCCAAAGGGAAATTGATTAACGCTTTAAAAATTGCAGCAGACATAGTACATTCATTGCCTAAAAATGAATGGTGCCCGGAATCGACGGAAAAAATGGAAGGTTTTGTCCATCCTGTACATATGGAAGGCAACGCGGAAACTTCGACAATAGAATTTATTTTGCGGGATTTTGATCTTAGTAAATTGCAAGAGCATGGGAAAAGAATAAAAATTCTTGCAGAGAATGTTATAAGTAAACATCCAAATGCAACTATGGATTTTATTGTACATGAGCA
>CAXSEB010000058.1:9065-10325 GCA_964235805.1 uncultured Chitinophagaceae bacterium
ATGAAAGTAATATTAGATAAGCATCCTGAAGTAACCAACCATGCTGCTGAGGCAATAAGGAGAACCGGCCTTACAGTTAAAACCGAAAGCATAAGAGGAGGCACTGATGGAAGCAGGTTGAGTTATATGGGCTTACCTTGTCCAAATATTTTTACCGGCATGCAGGCAATACATTCCAAGGTTGAATGGATTGGTGTAAACGACATGGTGAAATCGGCCGAAACCGTTGTTCATTTATGTATGATTTGGGAAGAAAGAAGTTAAGTTGATTAGGAATGCAGTTTTAGATGTAACTTATAAAATCTTATAAGTGGATGCTTACAGATAGATGTTAAGTATTGATAGCAGAGTTAAAATCTCGAATCCAATACATACCTTCATCAACAAAATTTTATACTTATGGAATTTTTATTAAGTTACTGGTGGCTGATAATCTTAATTATTGCGTTACTGGGATGCTTCGTTACCATTAACCAGGGAACTATTGGCGTGGTTACAATGTTTGGCAAATACCAGCGTATTATGAGGCCCGGTTTAAATTTCAAGATTCCTTTTTTAGAGCAGATATATAAAAAGATAAGTATTCAAAATCGTTCCGTGGAGTTGGAGTTCCAGGCAATTACTGTTGACCAGGCAAATGTATATTTTAAAAGCATGCTGCTTTATGCTGTGCAAAATGCTGACGAAGAAACTATAAAGAAAGTCGCATTTAAATTCATTACAGATAAAGATCTTATGCAATCTTTGGTAAGAACCGTTGAGGGATCTATAAGGGCTTTTGTTGCCTCCAAAAGACAAGCAGAAATTTTAACTTTAAGAAGAGAAATAGTCGAGTTTGTAAAAGAACAAATAGATGCGGCTCTTGAAGATTGGGGATATCACTTATTAGATTTGCAGATTAATGACATCACTTTTGACCAGGCAATTATTGAAAGTATGAGCAGGGTAGTGGCGAGTAATAATTTAAAAGCTGCTGCTGAAAACGAAGGACAGGCTTTACTTATAACAAAAACAAAAGCAGCAGAAGCGGAAGGTAATGCTATTAAAATTGCAGCAGAAGCGGAAAGACAGGCAGCACAATTACGCGGACAAGGCGTTGCTCTTTTTAGAGAAGAAGTAGCAAAAGGAATGAGCCAGGCCGCCACAGAAATGAAGCAGGCAAACTTAGATACCAACGTGATCTTGTTCAGTATGTGGGTAGAAGCGGTAAAAAACTTTGCTGAGTATGGAAAAGGCAATGTGATATTTTTAGACGGAAGC
>CAXSEB010000059.1:0-10245 GCA_964235805.1 uncultured Chitinophagaceae bacterium
GTTTTCAAAGTTCACTGTATCCATCTGGATAAATTATGTATTGGCTTTAGGCTTAAATATACAAGTAAAAAAGCCATAATAAAAATAGCTGGCTGTCAAATACTCTATAAAAAAAGAATTCCTCCTGGAAACAGGAGGAATTTTTCTTTAACCCTTAAACAAAAAATCAAACTATTGATTTTTGTTAGCAGTGCATTTACGAATATCCTGGTAATGTGGTTTTGCGAATTTTTATTAATCTTTATAAAACATAAAAGCAAGGGTTTCTTAAAAGTGCCAATCAGACCAACGCCTGTTCCATTACCTGCTGCATTGTTTTAACGTAACTTATTTTTAATCCCTTTATAAAAACGGGATTTATTTCCTGTACGTCTTTTTGATTTTGAGCACCCATTATTATCTCTTTTAACCCGGCCCGTTTAGCCGCCAAAACTTTTTCTTTAATGCCGCCAACAGGTAATACCTGTCCACGTAGAGTTATCTCACCAGTCATGGCTAAAAAAGGTTTTACTTTTCGCCCGGTAAATGATGATGCAAGAGCCGTCATCAAGGTAATACCTGCGCTGGGTCCATCTTTTGGCACCGCACCTTCCGGTATATGTATGTGCACATTTCTTTTTGTAAATGTTTCAGGATCGATATCATATTTTTTTGCATTAGCTTGTAAATACGTCATAGCAGTAGTGGCGCTTTCTTTCATAACATTACCAAGATTGCCGGTAAGCTTTAGTTCCCCTTTTCCATTATCGCTGGTAGTTGTTTCTATAAAAAGAATATCTCCTCCAACATACGTCCACGCCAAGCCCACAGCTACACCAGCCATGTTAGCGGTTTTATACATTTCATTGTTGTAGCGTGATCTTCCTAATATTTTTTCAATATCCCCAAGGCTGATAGTTGGCTTTAACTTTCCTGTACTGGCATAAGTTTTCGCAAGGTTACGCATAACAGAAGCCAACTGCCTGTCTAATTCCCGTACACCACTTTCACGTGTAAAATCTGAAATTACTTTTTCCAGCACAGCATCGCTTATTTTAAAATCAACATCTTTTAATCCGTGTGCTTCTTTTTGCTTAGGTAGTAAGTGGCGCTTTGCTATCTCGATCTTTTCTTCAATTGCATAGCCGCTAAGGTCAATAATCTCTAAGCGGTCACGCAACGCCGGCTGAATTGTTTGCAGATTATTTGCTGTTGCAATAAATAATACTTTACTAAGATCATACTCCAGCTCCAAATAGTTATCATAAAAGCTATTGTTTTGTTCCGGGTCTAAAACTTCCAGAAGGCTTGATGATGGATCGCCCCTGAAGTCACTGCCTACCTTATCGATCTCATCTAATATCATTACCGGGTTAGAAGATTTGATTTTCCTGATAGATTGTAAGATGCGACCCGGCATTGCCCCGATGTAGGTTTTTCTATGTCCCCGAATCTCACTTTCATCATGAAGACCACCAAGACTTACCCTTACATACTTGCGGTTGATGGCATTTGCTATGCTTTTGCCTAACGAGGTTTTGCCAATACCCGGCGGACCAACAAAACACAATATAGGGCTTTTCATATCGCCTTTAAGTTTCAACACAGCGAGATATTCCAAAATGCGTTCTTTTATTTTATGCATTCCATAATGATCATTGTCCAGTATCTTTTTTGCTTTTTTTAGATCATATTGATCTTTGGTATAATCTTCCCATGGCAGATCAAGCATAAGATCCAGGTGATTATATACAATTGAATAGTCTGGCGTAGATGGGTGCATCCTTTCCAATTTCTCCACACCTTTATTAAACATCTCCTTAGCAGCAGCTGTCCATTTTTTTCCTTCAGCTTTTTTTTGCATCTCTTTTACTTCAGCTACATTGCTATCGCCCCCAAGTTCTTCCTTGATGGCCTTCATTTGCTGTTGTAAAAAATAATCCTTCTGCTGCTTATCAAGCTCAGCACGGTTTTTGTTGGTCACTTTGTTCTCTAACTCTGCATACTGCAATTCCGTTTGCAATAAATTCATCAGCACCTCTGCCCGTGTTTTAATATTATTTATTTCAAGTAAACGCTGTTTTTCAGAAAGACTGCTGTTAAGATTGCTGCTTACAAAGTGAATAAGAAATGCAGGGTTCTCTATATTTTTTAAAATGATTGACGCTTCAGAAGGAAGGTTTGGAGAGAGGTTTATTATTTGCCCCGCAAGTTCTTTTATAGAGCCAACCATGGCGCTGAAATCCTCATCATTACTTAATGCTTCATCTTGCAGCACACTGATTTTTGCTTTGAAGTATGGTTCTTCCGAAGTTATTTCCTCAACCTTAAACCGTTGCCTTCCCTGTATGATTATAGTAGTGCCTCCATCAGGCATTTTTATAAGCTTAACTATTTTTGCAACCGTGCCTACATTCACAAGGTCGCTTACTGCAGGCTCTTCTACTGCACTGTCTTTTTGCGATATCACGCCAACCAGCTTATCTGCTTTGTAAGCATCGTTAACAGCTTTTATGCTTTTATCTCTCCCAACAGTAATCGGTAAAACAACACCCGGAAATAAAACGGTATTCCGTAATGGCAGTAAACGTATTTCTGAAGGTATAGGCGTATCATCGTTTGTATCGCTTCCATCTTCGTTTAATGGAATAATGGGCATAAACTCCATCTCTTCTTCCGGCTTACCAATGTATATCTTTTGACTCATGAGTTATTTTTACACTAATTCAAACAGTTCAAAGAAACGAAGTTTTTAACACAATAGTTGACTATGAACGTTTACCATCTTGTTAAAGTGAACGCATTTTGAGATGAATATATTTTAAAGAGCAGGAAAAATTTGGCTATACCTATCAATTAGTATTAGTGAAATAAATAAAGAATTGACAAAAGCACAGATGTATAAAACTAAAAAACATCTATCACGTGATTGGTTTATAGTAATTATTTTTTCTCTAGAGCGATCACTTTATTCAATCTTCTAACGTGTCTATCTGCGTTAGTGAAAGTTGCACTTAAAAAAGCTTCGATAAATTCGGTTGCTGCAGATTGGCCCGTGACACGGCCGCCAAGACAAAGAAGGTTCATGTCATCATCTTCAACTCCCTGGTGTGCAGAAAAATGATCGTTTATAAGACAAGCCCGTACACTTGTTATTTTATTAGCCGCAATGCAGGCACCAACTCCACTGCCGCATATGGCAATTCCGCGTTCAATTTCGTTATCCTTTAAGGCAGTTGCCAGCGGTATTATTAAATCAGGGTAATCATCCTCATTATTAAGATCAAATGCACCGAAATCAATTAACTCAAATCCCTTATTTTTTAAATAGGGAATAAGAGCTTGCTTTAATTGAAACCCTCCATGGTCAGCCGCTATTCCTATTTTCATCAATCTATTTTATTATAAAACTACACATTGATAATTGCTTATTTAATTATTTTTTATGTTGATAGAACAATCTGCGAGAGTAAGCCATGCAGTTATTTTCTTTTTCTGTTTATTTTTAACGACAATTAATCTGAAACAAACAAGGTCCATAAACTTCTAAATGAATAAGAAAATACAGGATATTGACATTGTTAATGATGTTTTAGAACAATGTATTTTAGCTTACCCGGTATCATCTTTTATCATAAGTTTATATAAACAATACACGCAACATGGCAGCCTGAGTAAAAAGCAATTGCAGGGATTATATGGCAAGGCGTCACAGATTGAAAATATATTACCAGGTAAACTTGCTACACTCGAAGCTCTGATTAAAAAGATGCCAACAAGGTATAAGTCAGAGCTTCCATTGCCTAAACCATTATTTGAAAAAGACGAAACTGTAAAAAATATTATTGGCGAAATTCTTAAAAAGTATCCTCAGCACAAAAGGGTATTATTTCTTAAATCAAAGTATGATCACAACGAATTGCTTTCAGCATTGGAGATTTCAGAGCTGAATAAATTTAAGCAAATGCTTAAATAATTTTTGATTTTGGATTCTGAACAAGCGGATTGTTAAACCTTTTAGCTGCGCTTGTTTTTTGCACAAAACAGAAAATAACGCAACTTTAATTGGTATATTTGTTGTTCGTTTCGATTTACGCATGGAAGAAGCCTTGTCTATTATTATTGCCTATCTTATTGGTTCTGTACCTACTGCTTTAATTATCAGCAAAAAATATTTCGATATTGATATCCGTGAATATGGCAGCGGAAACATGGGAGCTTCCAATACATTTCGTGTTTTAGGCTCACACTTTGGCACAGTCGTAATGGTGGCCGATATGCTTAAGGGAATAATTGCTGTAGCTCTTTACAATTTTTTTCCGCATTACCTGCATAATGAGTTGGACAGAACAAATTTTATGATTGGCCTTGGGCTGGCGGCTGTTGTTGGTCACATTTTTCCAATATGGGCAAACTTCAGAGGTGGCAAAGGTGTAGCAACCTTATTCGGAATGCTGCTCGCTATTCAGCCTATTGTTGCACTAAGTTGTGTTGTAGTTTTTTTAGCGGTTCTCTATGTAACGAGGTATATTTCTCTTAGCTCCATCTTAGCTGGCATAGCATTACCGGTTTGTGTACTTTGGATCTATAACGAAAAAGAAGTTTTTTACAGACTATTTGCTGTTGCAGTTGCCGGGCTTATTGTTCTTACTCATCAAAAAAATATAAGCCGTTTAATCAAGGGCAATGAAAATCGTATTCCCATTCTAAAATACAGGGATAAAAGAAAATCAAGAAGAAGGATTTAGCATAATGTTTTTACTTCGAGGGTATTACTTACCTGCTTTTAAGGAAGCGTGTATATATTTTGGTACAGCAATTGTTTTATGTATAGAAATATATATAAAATGAAAAAAGTAATTCTATTTTATTCAACCTGTTTACTATTCATTGCAGGTTGCACAACTAATGCCGTCACAGGTCGTAAGCAGCTTAGCTTAATATCAGAAGGCACCTTACAACAGCAAGCCGTATCTCAATACCAATCATTTTTATCGCAAAGTAAAATTGTTAATGCAACTTCAAGCAAAGATGCTGAGATGGTAAGAAGAGTTGGAGGCCGTATCGCTGCTGCAATTACGCAATACTACAGTCAAAAAGGTTTAAGCAAAGAACTTGCTGGTTATAAATGGGAATTCAATCTTGTTGATAATAAAGAGATCAATGCGTGGTGTATGCCCGGCGGAAAAGTAGTTGTTTATACAGGCTTGTTGCCTATTGCCCAAAATGAAGCCGCGTTAGCGATTGTTATGGGACATGAAATAACACATGCAGTTGCACACCATGGCCAGGAAAGAATGAGCCAGGCACTTCTTGCGCAAGGTCTTGAGCTTACCGGAAATATTTTTACCTCTGGCAACTCACAAGCAAATAACATTTTTAATAACATTTACGGCCCTACGGCACAGGTAGGCGTTTTAGTGCCGAATTCTAGGAACCAGGAATTTGAAGCAGATCATTTTGGATTGATATTCGCTGCCATGGCTGGTTATAATCCAAGGGAAGCCATACCGTTTTGGACAAGGATGGCAAATGCAAGCCAGGGCGCAAATAAACCGCCGGTTTTCCTAAGCGATCACCCTGCTGATGAAGATAGAATTAACAGGCTGCAAGGTTATATGAATGAAGCGTTAAAATATTATCAACCGGTAAATTCTTCTAAATAAAAGTTTTTGAGCATAATTATTAAAATTCATCCCACGGGATGAATTTTTTTTGCCTGGTAACTAGCGTTTTTAAATTTATTATTTATCTAAAGCATTTTTTATGGAAGACAAATACATCATTCCGTCACAGACAAGGATAGGACATGTGCATTTAAAGGTGGCGAATTTGCAAAGAGCAATTAATTTTTATTGCGGAATACTTGGCTTTGAATTGATAATAAGCTCAGGCAACGATGCGGCCTTTATTTCAGCAGGTGGTTATCACCATCATATCGGGTTAAATACATGGTACAGTAAAAACGCAGCTCCGGCGCCTCTACATGCTGCTGGCTTATTTCATACAGCAATTGTTTACCCCACCAGGAAAGATCTGGCAATAGCATACAAACGTTTATTACAAGCTGACTACCCGCTTACCGGCGTTGCTGATCATGGCGTTTCTGAAGCGTTGTATTTAAACGATCCTGATAATAATGGCGTTGAACTTTATTGGGACAGGCCGAGAGAACAATGGCCACAAAAAGCAGACGGATCTATCGACATGTTCACTCAATTTCTTGACACTGATGACCTGTTAAAGGAGACTGGAAAATAATTAATCTATAATTTCTTCACCTTTCTCTCCGTTCTTAACTATGTCGCCGGATTTGCCAACAACGTTTTGAATCATCACTCTCCAGTCAGATTTTCTTCTTAGCAGAAACTCCAGGTCCATACTAAAATGTTTGAACTCTTCCTTCTGAGCATTTTGCATAATAGCTTTTGCATCTTTATCTTTTTCTACACTAATGCGCTGCTCGTACCAGTTTATTGCTTCTGCTTCTTCAATTAACGATGTTATCATTCTTGCAAAAGTTCTTGTCTCCTGCGATAATTCTGAAGTTGGCTCGTGATATTGTTCTGTTGGCATTATCAAATGTTAAATAGTGATTCATTATAAAGGTATGTTACTGTCGTGTACTTTTCTTTCTTTTGTAGATGCTTCTTAATTTTTTTATTCCATAATTATGAAAAGATTAATCTTCATCCTGTGCCAGTTGATATCCGCAACAGGCTTTGCACAAAGCGATCTTTCTCTATGGTATAAAGAACCTGCTACTGTTTGGACAGAGGCTTTACCAATTGGCAACGGCAGGCTTGGCGCAATGATTTTTGGAGGAGTTAATGAAGAATTGATTCAATTAAACGAAGCTACATTGTGGTCTGGCGGGCCTGTAAGTAAGAGTGTAAATTCTAAGTCTGCCAGCTATCTTCCACAAGTAAGAGAAGCGTTGTTTAAACAAAATTATGCCAGGGCCGAAGAATTGGTGAAGAACATGCAGGGCTTATTCAGTGAAAGTTATATGCCTTTGGGTGATCTTGTGATAAGGCAGCCTGGTATTGAATCTTATACAAATTATTATCGTGATCTAAATATTAGTGATGGCATTGCTGTAACAAAGTTTACGGCGGCTGGTGTCAATTATAAAAGAGAAATTTTTGCTTCCGCCCCAGACCAGGTTATAATAATAAAATTTTCCGGCAGCAAATCAAAAGCCTTAAATCTAAAAATAACAACAAGAAGTCTCTTGCATTATAAAAATGTAGTGATAGAGGATAATGTGCTGGCATTAAAGGGAAAAGCGCCGTCACGTGTTGATCCAAGTTATTTCAATGGCGGCAAAGAACCGGTAGTTTACGAAGACTCTTCCGCATGTCGGGGTATGCGTTTTGAGTTGCTTGTAAAGGCAGTTAATAAAGATGGAAAGATTACAACAGATACATCAGGCATAAACATAGAAAATGCAAGTGAGGTAATTTTGTATATATCCGCAGCAACCAGCTTTAACGGCTTCGATAAATGTCCTGATAAAGATGGAAGAAACGAGGATAATCTTGTTAAACAATACCTGGCAAGTGCCATAAAGAAGCCTTTCCAGCGACTGGTAACAGCACATCTTACTGATTTTCATAATTACTTTAACAGGGTTTCCTTAACGTTAAACTCCGGCGTTAAAAGCAGAAGTGATTTGCCAACAACAGAAAGGCTTGCTGCTTACAGAAATAATAGTAATGATCCCGGGCTAGAAGCTTTATATTTTCAATATGGCCGTTACTTATTAATAAGCAGTTCACGTACACCTTCGGTTCCTGCCAATCTACAAGGTATCTGGAACAAAGAACTAAGGCCACCATGGAGTTCTAACTATACCAGTAATATTAATGTTGAAATGAATTACTGGCCTGCAGAATCTGCTAATCTTTCTGAAATGCACCAGCCATTATTCGGGCTTATTACTAATCTTTCTAAAACCGGCAGCAACGTTGCAAAAGAGTTTTATAACGCTAAAGGTTGGGTAACACATCATAATACAGATATATGGGCTATGGCAAACCCTGTAGGAAATTTAGGAACCGGCGATCCTAAATGGGCCAACTGGCAAATGGGCGGCAATTGGCTTTGCAGGCACTTATGGGAGCATTATTTATTTACAAGAGATAAGAAATTTCTAAAAGACACCGCTTATCCATTAATGAAAGCTGCTGCAATATTTACGCTTGATTGGCTTGTAAAAGATAGCAGCGGTTATTGGGTAACAGCTCCATCCACATCACCGGAAAATGATTACCAGGATAACAAATTTAAAGGGACAGTTTCCATAGCGTCTACAATGGACATGAGCATTATACGTGATCTGTTTTTAAATGTGATAGAAGCCAGTAAAGTATTAAGTGCTGATGTTTCTTTTAGAAATACATTGATACAAACCAAGGCAAAGCTGTATCCATTTCATATTGGTAACAAAGGGCAGCTGCAGGAATGGTATAAAGATTATGAAGATGTAGATCCGCATCACAGGCATTCCTCACATTTGTATGGTTTATATCCGGGCAATCAAATATCACCCATCAATACTCCGGAACTTGCAGCAGCGGCTAAAAGGTCTTTAGAAATAAGAGGTGATGAAGGAACCGGGTGGAGCCTGGCATGGAAAGTAAATTTATGGGCAAGACTATTAGATGGCGATCATGCATACAAGTTGTATAAAAATTTATTACGCCTAACATCTGAAAAAGGTACTAATTACGGAGAAGGAGGAGGCTTATATGCCAATATGTTTGATGCTCACCCGCCGTTTCAGATAGATGGAAACTTTGGCGGTACATCTGGCGTTGCTGAAATGCTGTTACAAAGTAATGATGGAATAATACACTTGTTGCCCGCAATACCCGCCGTATGGAAAAGCGGTGCTGTAAAGGGTTTGGTGGCAAGGGGAGGATATGTAACCGATATTAGCTGGATAGATAGCAAGCTGAAAAGTGCAAGGATTTTATCAAAATACGGCGGCATCTGTGTAGTACGAACCAGTGTGCCTGTAAGTATTTTAGGAAGCAACACAGAATCAAGAAAATTGGGCATATGGTTTATTACATCTTTTAAAGCTGACAAGGGCAAGGCATATAATTTAAATGCGAAATAATTTAGATAACGTTTTCCAAAGCAACTTTTAAACATTGAAAATGTGCTTAACAGCTTTGGCTGTATTGATCCATTGAACGAATTGGACTTACCTTAATAAATATTTTAGATTTTTTAGTTAGTTTAACAATTATTATTATCTTCAACAGCTCATCCAATATTCCACAAAAAACCGGGGCTATTGCTCAATTTAATTTATACTCCATTTAAAGAAGATTGATAAAGTACAACTTTGTTGATCTTATAATTGCCAATACTTATAGCTGTTTTAAAGAAAGGTGTATACTTTCTTACCTATGTAAATCAAATTAACAAACACTAAATTTTAAACGATTTAAATCATTGCTATGAAGAAAATTTTTCTACTTACTTCTGTATTTTTTTATTGCTTCGAGATCGCTTACTCACAATCAAATCAACTTGATCCAACATTCGGAAATCAAGGCATTGTAAAAACTGACATGGGTTCATCTTTTCAGGAAGCCAGTTTTGCAAGCCAGGTTTTAACTGATTCTGCAGCACACATTTATATTCTATTGAACAAGGGAACAGTCTCTAAAAGATTGCCAAACGGTGCGGTTGACTCAAGCTATGGTATTTATGGCTATTCAAGATCGGTATCACTGGATCAGGCTTGCGGCGCTTTACAAGCCGATGGTAAAATTGTAATTGCTGGTACCAATGCCAATGGCACCTTTAATCTTACCAGGATAAATGCTGCGGGTATTCCCGATTCCACGTTTGGCAATAACGGAACTCAAACTACTGCTTTAACTCCAGCTTCAATAAAAATACAGAATGACGGAAAAATTATAGTGGCGGGCAAAACTTCTGACAATGACAACAATACATATTTTTCTGTTATGCGCTACAATCCGGATGGAAGTCTTGATAATACTTTTAATGGAACAGGGCAAGTGACAACAAGCTTTGGCTTTAAAAATGCACCAGTAGCAGAAGGGGAAGATTCTGTGGCATTTAGCGAAAGCTATGCGAATTCAGTAGCTATACAGGCAGATGGTAAAATAGTAGCAGCCGGTTATGTTTACACAGGTAAAAGCAACGACTTTGCGATTGTTCGCTATGCTATAGATGGCCGTCTTGATAGTACATTTAGTAATGACGGACTGCAAGTAACCA
>CAXSEB010000060.1:0-10214 GCA_964235805.1 uncultured Chitinophagaceae bacterium
GTTATTTTCGCAGGCTACTTCAAAACCATATGATAGCAACGCAACGACGTTTAGTGAGTTCTTTAAGTTATTCTGCCGAAGATAAGTATAAGCAGCTTATCCAGGCCTGTCCTTCAATTCCAAAACGTGTGCCTCAACACATGATGGCATCGTTTCTTGGCATTACTCCTGAAACGTTAAGCAGGTTACGTAAGCAGATCTCTCTTCGTAAATAATATTTTCATGAAGTAATTCATAAGAAAAATATCATAGATCAATGTTATTTCTTATCAAACCGCAATGGACAAAACTTGTTGCAGAAGTAATTTTGCTTTAATTATAAAAGCAAAGCATGGCAAACACAAAAAACAATAGTAATATTTGGTGCCTTAAGTATAAAAAATAATTATAACATGGTGGCGGCTGTAAGATATTGCACAATAAAATTTTCTTAATCAATAGTATCATAACATAAAAATAAAAAGAATGAAAAAGTTATTAGTAACAAACCCGAATAACTACGCAGCACTAATTGCAAGACTTGCCTTAGGCATTACTATCTTTCCCCATGGTGCACAAAAATTACTGGGTTGGTTTGGCGGCTATGGTTATACAGGCACAATGGGGTTTTTAACAGGGCAGGCGCACCTTCCATATCTATTGGCTTTACTTGTTATTATAACTGAAAGTATCGGCGCTTTTGCATTGATACTTGGCTTTAGCACCCGTATAGCTGCTTTTGCTATACTGGCTAATTTCCTTGGTGTGCTTTTTACTACACATATTAACAACGGATTTTTTATGAACTGGCAGGTGGAACCAAACAAAGGTGAAGGCTTTGAATACTTTATTTTATTATTCGGGCTGGCCATAGTTTTAATGATTACAGGTGGCGGCAAAGCCAGTGTTGATGCTGCATTAACATCAAAAATGCGAAATGTAAACAATGATGACAGTGCTGTTTTTTCAAGAGATAAAAAAGTATTGGCTTGATTTAAAGCTGATAGCAGGTGTTGTGTAGGCTAATTAAAAGATAAAATATGGTAACTAAATTAATTGAAAAGATAATGCCGCCTCCCGCACCACACATGGTTGGTGATGGCTTCAGGGTTCACAATTTTTTTCCGCGAAAAGATATTGATAATAAAAGAATGAGCCCTTTCTTTTTAATGGATTACAATTCAAAGATTAATTTTTCTGCAATCGACAACCCAAGAGGAGTTGGCGTACATCCGCATCGGGGATTTGAAACTGTAACCATTGCATATCATGGTAAAATCGCTCACCACGATAGTACAGGTAACAGTGGCGTAATAAAGGAAGGCGATGTTCAATGGATGACAGCAGCATCTGGCATTTTACACAAAGAATACCATGAAGAAGCCTTTAGCAAAGAAGGCGGCCCTTTTCAAATGATACAGCTTTGGGTAAACTTGCCAGCAAGAGATAAAATGACCAAGCCAAAATACCAGGCCATTGCCAATAGCCAATTAGGGAAATATATGTTGCCTGGTGAAGGAGGAATTGTTGAAGTGATAGCAGGCGAATTTAAAGGAGTTAAAGGTGCTGCATCAACGTTCACACCTATTCAAATGTACAATGCAAGACTAATTAAAGGCGCAGCCATTACATTTGATCTGCCCGAAAACTTTAATACCGGCATACTTGTAATAGAAGGCACAGCAAGAATAAACAATGAACAGGTTACAACTGATCATTTTATTCTTTTCGAAAATACAGGTGAAACTATCAGCATTGAAGCAGAAGAGAACAGCGTATTATTTGTTTTAAGCGGCGAGCCGATAAATGAGCCCATTGCTGCTTATGGCCCATTCCTATTGAATACGCATGCAGAGTTAGAGCAAGCTCTTGAAGATGTAAACAATGGAAGATTCGGTTACCTGGAAAATTAAAGATGTAAAATATATTTTGAAGTAAGGCTCGCCTGCAAATTTGGGGGATTAGCTAACGCAGGCTGATTGTAAATAAACTTTAATGTTAATAGCAGTATTGATACTTGTAGGTGTGATTGTAAGTGTGATGGTATTTATGAGGCAGCCGCAATTTGGTCAGCTTCCACTTGAACAAGAACTTGGAAAAATAAAAAGCTCTCCAAACTTTCGCGACGGAAAGTTTCAAAACATCTCTTTTACGCCTGATCTTAAAGAAGGAGTTAGTTATGTTGAGGTAATGCGTAAATTCTTTTTTGGTAAAAGCAAAAGAAGTAAACCTGTTGCGGCATTGCCTTCAATTAAGACAGATCTTAAAAACTTGCCGGCAAATAAAAACGTATTGGTTTGGTTTGGCCACTCTTCTTATTTTATACAAGTTAATGGAAAAAAGATATTGGTAGATCCGGTGTTCAGCGGGCATGCATCACCAGTAAAATTTACCACAAAAAGTTTTATGGGCACTGATGTTTATAGCGCAGAAGATATGCCAGTGATCGACTATCTTTTTATCAGCCACGATCATTGGGATCATTTAGATTTTGAAACCATATTAAAGCTGAGATCAAAGATCAAAAAGATAATTACCGGGCTTGGAGTTGCAGCGCACTTGCAACGATGGGGTTTTGATAAAAATTTAATTATAGAAGAAAATTGGAACCAGGAAATATTGCTTGATCCCGGCTTTAAAGTAAACACAACATCCGGCAGGCATTTCTCGGGAAGAACATTCAAAAGAAATCGATCCTTATGGATGTCGTTTGTGCTTACAACACCAACAATTAAAATTTTTTTAGGAGGCGATAGCGGGTACGACACTCATTTCAAATCCATTGGTGAAGAATTCGGTCCCTTTGATATTGCCATTTTAGAGTGTGGCCAGTACAATGAATTTTGGCATCACATACACATGATGCCTGAAGAAGTCGTTCATGCCGCAAAAGATTTAAAAGCAAATAAATTAATGCCTATTCACTGGGCAAAATTTTCGCTTGCCTTGCATAGCTGGGACGAACCTATCATAAGAGTAACAGAAGAGTGCAATAAAAGGAGTGTTCCAGTAATTACTCCCATGATTGGTGAAGAAGTTGATCTAAATAAAGAAATGGTTTTTAAACAGTGGTGGAGAAATATTAACTAAGAAAACGCCTTTTAAGACGCTGGCTTTACTCACCATTTTCTTTCTTTTCCTTTACTTCCTGCTCGGCCTTATTACTTTCAAATCCATCACCTGTTTTGTGCATTAAAGAGGAAAGCGGACCTTCCATATGCTCCTGCGGATCAGTAGTATTCAGTGTTTCAGCATCAGGCCTTACAGTTGCGTCCTTATTACTTTCCTGCTCTTTATTCTTTTCAGTTTGTTCGTTTTGCATATTTTAAATTTAAATAACAATGTTTAATTAAACAATCTTCTTAATGTATTGTTCGCCAGTTCAGTTAATTAAACAGCTTGTCTTTAAGTTTGTTATATATCAGAAGGGTTTTTTCTTCAACGGTAAAGTAAAATAAAAAGTTGAGCCTTCGCCCTGTTCACTTTCTACCCATATTTTTCCGTTTTGTCTCTTAATGATTTGTGCTGAAATATACAAACCTAACCCAAGCCCCGCATTGAACCGGTTTACATCTGACGCCTGGTAAAATTTTTCAAAGATCTTTGCCTGTTTATCTTTGGTTATGCCATTGCCAAAGTCCTTTACCGAACAAACGATCTCATCATTTTTAATATACGAAGAAACAATTACTGTATTGGCTTTAGGCGAATACCTGATGGCATTGGTAAGAAAATTTGTAAGTACCTGGCTCGTTCTTTCTTCGTCAGCATAAAGCTGTGCAGGTTCGTTTTTATCAATTAATATTTCGTGAGTTCGAGTTGTAGTTTGAACCTCTTCAATTATTTGACTTACTAATTCATTAAAATTGAAATCATCTTCCCGAAACCTGATCTTATCACCCTCTAACCTTGTTACGTCCATCAGGTCCTGTATTATATAATTCAAACGGTTTACCTGGTTATTTATTTTAGCTAACATCGTTATTGATGCTTCATCCTGCGCCTTTGTAAACTTATCAGTAAGTATGTAAGAATAGCCCTTTAACGAGGTAAGAGGTGTTTTCAATTCATGACTTACAAGGCTGATAAAATCATCTTCAGGTATAAGTTTGCCTTTTACCCTAACCCAATGTATAGAGTGGTCATCCCAAACAACTCTTGCCTCATAAAAAACCCTTCCTGAAGACTCGGATTCTTTATGAGCTTTTTCATGAACGATCCTGTCATCAGGATGAATGCAGGCCACAAATTCGAACCTGGTTATGGCATGTTTAACGCCCCAGATTGCGTTAAATCTTTCAGAGGTTTTAATTTCATCAGTTTCCAGGGTGATTTCGTAAGTTCCGAGGTCTCCTGACTCAATCGCCATCCTCGCTCTTTCTTCTGAAAGCGCTGCCTGCTTTTGAGAAACTACCTGTTCTGTTACATCATTTGCCACCGCCATAACACCGGAAATAATTCCGTTATTTTCTCTGTAAGCTTCGTAAACAAAGTTCAGGTATACAGTTTCAATTTTATTATTCCGCGGTAATTTGGCGGGTAACCCATGCGCTGTAAATGTTTCCCCTGTTGTATACACTTTTGTAAGCAACTGTTCAAATCCCTGGTCTTTAGCTTCGGGTAATCCGTCAAAAAGTGGCTTTAATAAAACATCTACTTCATTTTTCCCCCACACTTCAAACATCTTTTTATTAGCAATTTCAACTACAAACTGCGAACCTCGAAGTATGCACATTGCTACAGGTGCCTGCAAAATTATATTACGCAGGTTAGCTTCACTTTCTTCAATCTTTTTATTGGCAAGATGCAAATCAGTAATGTCTGCAGCGGTATTCATAACCGCATACACTTTGCCAGACGAATCGAACAAAGGGGTAAAACTGTAGTTGAAATAGAAAGGCTGCAACACATCATTCACTATTAAATCCACACGCTGGTCCTTTGCATTAAAAGGAACACCCGTTGTATATACACCTTCAAGCTGTTTAAATATTTGCTGATTACCTAATTCAGGCAATACTTCAGAATACAACTTACCAATTACATCACTTCCTTTGCCCCATGCACTGAGTATAGCTTTATTTGCAAACTGTATCCGCATTTCTTTACCTGTATAAATGCCAATAGGAAAGGGCACACTTTCAATAACAGAGCGTATGCGCTGCGCACTTTCTTCCAGGGTTTTGCGGGCAGTTACCTGTGCAGTAACATCCTGTAATGTTCCATTGAACCTATATGCAATCCTGTCTTTATTGAACCACGCTTTTCCCTTTGCCCTAAGAATTCGCTCAGGTTTATTTTTAGGCCTTATGGTGTATTCGATATCGTAATTGCTATTTGATAAGTAATCTAAGGCACTCATGTAAGCATCTATAACACGTTGCCTGTCTTCTTCTGCAATGATATCAAGGGCAAGAGTATTTTCCGTAGCTTCCTCTGCTGATATTCCAAACCATTCAGCATAACGTTTATTTGCTGTAAACCGGTTAGTTATAGGATTTAGATCCCACGTAGCTAATTCCGCGGCGTCAACTGCAAATGCCAACTGCTCTCTACTTTCTATTAATTTATTAATATTTAAGATCTTTTCTGTGGTTTCTGTACACGTAACCATTACTCCTGCTACGTTGCCAGCGTCATCAGTTACAGGGCTATAACCAAAAGTCCAGTAAACATCTTCCAGTTTGCCATTGCGATAAATCGGGATTAGTTGATCCTCACTCCATGTAGCTTCGCCGCCAAATAATACCTGGTCTATCAAAGGTTTTATTGTTGGCCATATTTCGGGCCAGCAATCTTTGCCTTTTTGCCCCAAAGATTTCGGATGCTTGCCATTTTTACCAAGGCTTGGACGATAGGCATCGTTATAAAACTGAATAAGATCTTCGCCCCACCAAAGAAACATTGGGAATTTAGAGTGCAATAAAAAGCTAACAGCAGTGCGAAGACTTTGTGGCCACTGATCCGGTGCTCCAATTGAAGTTTTATACCAGGCAAAGTTCCTCGTAAGTTCACCCATTTCTCCGCCGCCTTTAAGGAAAGAAGATTCAATTTTAGGATAGGTGTTTTGCATTCAAGGGAAATCTATGAGGTTATTAAAAGCAAAAAAATAATAAGATTAGCTGGCTAAAATACGATTGTTCTTACACCCAAACAGATTATATCTTGCTCAATTTTTTCTCAATTACCATATGTTATTTTCATTGTTTCTCTTTTTTACAAAGCTTAAATTAAGGCGAAGCAAAATCATGATGAAATCGTAATGCTTCTTTTTTATACCTAAAAATTTAAAAGATATCGGCGTAATGTAAGTAACGTTTTTCTTTGAATTATATTACCCGTAGCAGATTTGGTTGGCACGGTATGTGACGCCGCATCTATTACTGATTAATCTCTAAAAATACCTATTATGCTCACAACAGAAAACAACACACAAACAATGCAAAACCCGGTTGATAAATATACAAAACCGCCTTTTCCTGATGAAAAACTGGAAGTACCTGGCTCTGAAACCGAAATGGAACTAAAGCCAGATCATGGTGAAAAAACTTATAAAGGTTCAGGTAAATTAACAGGCCGTAAAGCCATAATCACTGGTGGAGATTCAGGCATAGGACGTGCCGTAGCTATTGCGTTTGCACGTGAAGGTGCAGATGTACTTATATCTTATTTAAACGAAGATGAGGACGCGAAAGAAACGGCTACGCTGGTAGAAGATGCCGGAAGAAAAGCTGTGTTAATGCCTGGTGATATAAGTGAAGAAGGTCATTGTAAACAAATAATTAACCGTGCTGTAGAAGAATTTGGGCAAATAGATATTCTTGTAAATAATGCGGCATTTCAAATGTCGCATCAATCGCTGCAGGAATTATCCAGTGAGGAATTAGACCGTACTTTTAGAACAAACATATACGCTATGTTCTATTTGTGCAAAGCAGCAGAACCTCATATGAAACCCGGCAGTACTGTGGTTAACACCACATCAGTAAACGCCTATAAACCGTCGCCTCAATTACTTGCTTATGCCGCAACAAAAGGCGCTATACAGAATTTTACATCAAGCCTTGCGCAACTATGGGCAGAAAAGGGAATAAGGGTTAATTGTGTTGCGCCCGGACCTATCTGGACTCCACTGATCCCTTCGACCATGCCGCCGGAGAAGGTAAAAACTTTCGGACAAGATGTTCCATTAAAACGAGCCGGCCAGCCTGCGGAGCTTGCAGCGGCCTACGTCTTGTTAGCTTCGCAGGATTCAAGTTATATGACTGGCTCAACCATACAGGTAACAGGCGGCACGCCAACTATTTAATAGATCATAATTTTACAAACTCTTAAACGCTTTGTTCTTAGTAACATTTAGCTAACGTTGCTAAGAATTGAAGTGAATTTTCTATAGTCAAATTAGCTGTTATAATAAGAAACCCCAAACGTACCTGTTCTTTTGTTGGCGCTCATCATCATTATCCGGTATCCAGTCTTTAAAGCGATCGTCGATGGTTGATTTGAAGAATTTAAAAGTATAATTTTTCTTTGCAGCCACAGGTTTTATCAGGCTTTCATTAACATCATTGATCTTTACTTTTGTAGCTATCCATGATGTAAATAACCTGGGTATTGTAACGCCTAATATCATTCCCGGCAACCCATTTATAGAGCAAGGGCCGCCACTGATAAGGATTTCATCAGTATAAAAAGCAAACACGTATACACTGTCCAATATCTTAGTAACTGCTTTACGGCAATTAAACCCCGCTATAACGCGGCTCTCATTAGTGAACCGCCACTGCAATGGCTTAATAGTATCGTCAACATTTATGTTTGTTCCAAACAGGTTTTTTTGTACTCCGTATTTGTTAGCAGTGTAATCATAGTACCAAACATTTTCTTCATCACTTTTTTTAAGAAAGTCTGGTAATTTGGCTTTTTCGTCCCACCGATCAAATTTATAAATGCTCTTGTTATTAGCAAAAGTAAACGTGTAATAACCTGTTTTAAATGTTGGCAAATTTTCTTTAATCATATCTTCAAATGTACCGTTGCCCATGGTTTTTTGAATGTTTGCCTTTACCTCGTATTCAATTACAGCTTTACTAATAAACTGCTGTGCATTTACACTGATTGCGAAAAGCATTACCGTAAATGTTATCAGATGAAATTTTATCTTCATACTTAATTTAATTTTCAATTCTCAATTTGTTGCTCCTTTGTTTTTAAAGTTCCAGGTAAAACCAACTAGGAAATATCTTTTCAGCCTGTCATTTATAACCTCGGTATACGTGTTACCATAAAAGTTTCTTTGTATGCCGATATTCTGGTTTAAAATGTCTCTCACGGTAACGTATGCAGTAAATTCATCTTTCTTAAAAGTCCGCTGCAATCTTACATTCCAGATATGGCTGTTAAGGTCTTTTGTAAATTGAAATGTTTTTTGCCGTGAATAAAACTGGTATTCATTTATGATTGACCATACCTTTTTATAATACACCGTTCCATTAAAAGAAAGTGTGTTAGTGTTGTAATGGATCTTTGTATCATTTTGAGAAGTAGTGTTACTGTTATAATTGTACTCATCACTTAAAGACAAATCATACTTTTTTTCTTTCGATTTTGATATCCATAGCTGCAAGCCGGTGTTTAAGTTTTTTGAGAAGCTTTTACCGCCGTTTATTATATCAGCAAATTTATTGTATCCAAACTGCGGGTTCAGGTTAAATCGTGTGTCAAGTTTTTTTAACTTAAAGCCCACGCCTCCCCAAAAATTAATGGAAATATTTCCGTTAGTGTTAACCGGTTGCGTTATCGTTTTTCCGGAATCAATATTTATGGTTCGGCTGTTTGTAATAGAATTGCTTATAACCCGTACATCAATTGACTGATAACTCCACAGATCTTTTATAAAGTTATATCCATTATGAGATAAGTTAAACGAATTGGCGAAGCTTGGCTTTAGCTGTGGGTTGCCAACATATTGGTTAAAATAATCATTGTTGTTTCTTAAAGGTTGCAACTGGTTAATGGTTGGCTGTGTAGTATTTCCATTATAATTTAACCTCAGGTTATGGTTTGCTTTATAGGAATAATTTAAACCTGCAGAAGGATAAAAATTCACAAAGTTTCGTTTATAATCTTTGCCATAGCTTAAGTCTTCTAAAGTGAAGTCAGTTATGCCAAAACCTGCGCCGGCATTCATCTTCAGCTTTTTACCTGAGTAACTAAATTTAGCTGAAGGAATGTTTTGAAGTATTCTCTGTTTAAATTGGTTAGATAAAGAATCAACAGTATAGTCATATTTTCCTGAAGCCGGTGAGTAATTATAAGTAAGCTGGTTATTATTTCCGTTATTAAAAGCCACCTGGTATCCAAGTTCCAGAGCATATTTTTTACCAAGAGGTTCTGTATAAACAATTTTCGACGAGAGATTCTGCGTGGCCATATCGTAATCTTTCATTTGATCTAATCTCTGGCTGCCTGTTGCGCTTCCATCAAGATAAGCCTGGTTAAGCGATTGCAGGAAATTTGTTCCGTCGGTGTTTAAAGTATTCCAGTCTGCAGTGATTGATAATGTTCTTCTCGCAGTTTTAAATTTATGTTTAAAAATTAAGTTACCTGTAATGGCTTGCTTATCACTTTTTGTTTGCAATTTCCTACTGCTGCTGTTTTTTAAAGTGCCGAATTTACCTGTGTTCACTGCATTTCTTTCTTCATCACTTTCTGTGTGATAAAAGTTAGCATTGGCTGTAAGCTTTAGGGTGTTCATGGAGTCTATCTTAATATCATAAATGCCCCTGAACTTTAAATTGTGACGGTCAATGTTGGTAACAGCATCCGAGTTTTCATTTAGTACAGAATCACCAACTTGTGTTTGCGAATTGGTTAGCTGGTGATTTGTATAGCGCTGGCTGTTATATTTAGGAGAAAAATTAAAAGTTCTTTTATCGTTCCATTTATTGCTGTATTGCGCACCGGCATTCACGTTAGTTATATAACCGTTTTGGGGATCAAAATATGGCTCATCATCCGCGGTGTTTCCACGCCACATAAACATTACTCCGCCATCATCATCCATACTCATTGTCATGTTATCATCCTGGCCGCCATACTTTTGTTCGTCCTGCCAGCTTAAGCCATCCTGGCCTGTATTACCGTTAAGTAAAAAGGCAGAAAGCTTTCTTTTTCCTTTGAAAGAACCGAAAAGCAAATTATCATTAAACCTGTTTTAACGCTTCTGTACAAAA
>CAXSEB010000061.1:0-10105 GCA_964235805.1 uncultured Chitinophagaceae bacterium
GAAATCAAGTAAGATATATAAGTTATAAAACTTAACGCTTCTCAGACTTATTCTTCTATACAAAGCACATACTATCTGAGGTTAATCAGTTTTAATAAAGATGGAAAATTTCTTTGCCAGGTTCTGAAATTGTACACGTTGCTTTTTGTATGGTTCATCTGTATAACAGTAGCGTTAGTAACATTACTTTTAACAGTGTCAAACAGCTGTTGCTGAATTACTTTATCACTAACCATCGCTATTTTACAAGCCTTATAAAAGTCGGTGTGCATACCAAAGTTCTCCAAAACCGGCGGTACGTTTTTGTACTCAGAGAAGGTTTGAAAGTGTTTTACAAAATAAAAAGGAACCCCGTTAATTGGTTTTGTATATGCCGTGTAAAAATTTTCCATGTTTTAATGTTTTAGAGATTAAGCGTTATAAAACGGCTTTACATATATTGGAAACATCTTACAAGATACAGGCCAGCAGTAAGTTATTTACTAAATTAATTGACAAAATGATAAATTCTTTTGGGTTTTTTTCAGAGGAATAAGGATAACGGAAGTTTTTAGGGATAAAACAAAGATAGTATTTCGAATTTACACTTGCAAGTGTCTTTAAATCATTCATAAAAATTTAATGTGGCGTGGTTTAACATCGTTGGTGCAAACACTGTTTTGTTATTCTTATAGGCACATGTTTTGTTACCTAGCACGCATGAGAATAACAAAATTTCTTGCACCTCTTATATTATTCTGTGCCTGTAACACTGTTATACAAAAAGAAAACTCTCAAAAAACATCTAAGGATAGTACGCATGTAGTTATCCTCAATAATATAATTTATCAAACAAGAAATACTGATATAACTCCATCCAACTCCTACAGCGATCTGTTTCTTGACAGCATAGCTATTGCCCGTTTTATAAATTTAAAGAAGCTATCTGCTGATGATGAAAATAACCTCAGGAGTTTTTATAATTACCGCAATCTTCAATTTGCATGGTTTACTTCGCTTGGCTTTACTGAACAAGCCAAAGGCTTTTGGAACCTGCAGGATAAATTTGAAACTAAGGCTGATAAAGAGTTGCAGCGTAAAATGGATACGTTGCTTAACATGGATACTGTTTCCATCAGTCGTTTTGATACAGCTTTTCAAAACATTGAGCTTGGGCTAACCAACGCCTACCTGCAATTTTTTAAAAGCAACCGTGAGAAAACGCAGTTTGTTTCTATCTCCCCTGAAAAAGCAATCCCTGTAAAGAAGCAAAATACACTTTTGCTGGCAGATAGTATTTTACTTCAACCTGTTGATTCATCACCAAACAAATCGTCTTATCAGTATTACTTGTTAAGGCAGAGGCTTCAATTTTATGACAGCATAGCAAAGCAGGGAGGCTGGCAACCTATTCTTATTACAGGTAAGCATTTCAAAAAGGATTCTCAAAACCCGGTGATTGGTCTTATAAAGAACAGGTTAAAAAAATCAGGTAATACAAGGTTTTCGGATAGCAGTAATGTTTACGATGATTCGCTGGTGATGGCCATAAAAAATTACCAGCTTCACAATGGCATAAAGCCTACAGGAAATATAACAGATACTTTAATCAGGTCACTTAATATTCCTGTTAATAAACGCATTGAGCAGATCATAATCAATTTGAACCGCATGCAGTGGATGCCTGTTATGCAGAATGACAATTATATTTCTGTAAATATACCTGATCTCATGCTTAATGTTTATGAGAACAAGGTAAAAGTTTTTGATATGCCCGTGGTGATTGGAAAGGAAGGTACAAATACATCTATGTTCACAGGTGATCTTGATAAAATGGTATTCAGTCCATATTGGAATATCCCTACAAGCATTGTGCAAAGAGAGATACTTCCTAAAATGCAATCGGATCCTGGTTATCTTAAGTCAAGAAATATGGAAATAACCGGAAAGAATGACTCGCTGCCTGTAATAAGACAATTGCCGGGAAAAGATAATGCCCTTGGTAAAGTAAAATTTTTATTTCCTAACAGGTATGATATTTATTTTCATGATACAAATGCAAAAGACATTTTTAGTAAAGACAACAGAGCAGTAAGTCATGGATGTATAAGGCTTGCAGATGCAGAAAAACTTGCTGTTTACCTTTTGCGCAATAACCAGGCATGGTCGCCTAAAAAAATACACATTGCCATGAACGCAGCTAAAGAGCAAGCCGTGGATGTAGACCCTGCAATGCCTGTAACTATATGTTATTACACAGCATGGGTTGATGAAACAGGCCAGCTAAATTTCTGCGATGATGTTTATGCTAATGATAAAAAGATTGCGCCAATGATGTTTGAAAACTATGTACAATCAGCATCAACAAACGGTAATGATTCTTCTTTAAATAGGCAATAATCGGCTAAATATGTAAAATCCGGCGGCAATGCATTTAAATAAAAGGTACGTTTATTGTATAGGCAGAATTCAAAAACAAAAATGGAACAAACTGAAAAGTTATTAAAAGATTATTCTGATGAGGAAAAAGGTGCCTACCTCGGTGCAATTGCATCTATCGCTACCGCTGATCATTCAGCCTCCGAAGAAGAAGTGGAATACCTGATGCATCTTGCGGACTCTGCTGATGTTTCTGAAGATCAAAAAAAAGCCGTTGCTAAAGCTGCCACGGAGCTATCCGGTGACGAATTAACCAGGTGTCTTGATATCTTAAAAACAAGTGACCTCAGGTTTTCGCTTATTACAGATCTTATAAGTTTCGGTCAGTCTGATAAAGATTATTCTGCTGATGAAAAAAATAATGTAGAAAAAATTGCGAAATATCTCAATATAAATGAAGAGCAATTCTCATTGCTTGATCAATTTGTAAATAAAACTGCAAACGTACAGGTAGAACCGCACGAGGTAAGCAGCCCGGGCTTTTTGTCATCGCTTGGCCTTGCTGATAAATTTAAAAATGCAGGTATCAATTGGTCGTCAGTGGGTAAAGGATTATTGGGCATTGCAGGTCCGATGGTTCTTGCCAACATGCTGTCGAGAAGAGGTGGAGGCGGCAATATTTCATCAGGAGGTTTAGGCTCATTATTCGGAGGTGGACAATCTTCCGGTGGTCTTGGTTCCATGTTCGGACAGTCAGGCGGAGGTCTTGGCTCTATGTTTGGCCGGCCTTCAGGCGGTGGTTTAGGTTCTTTAATATCCAGTTTAAGTGGCGGACGAGGATACTCAAATAGTGGTGGTCTGCTTTCAAGAGTATTGGGTGGTTTGTTTTAATTTTTTCTAACCATAAAAATCAGGACTATGAACTTTATTTTAGAATTGCTGGTTAATGCCGGCGTACTTTTTTTACTTGCAGTGTTGTTACCATCAGTTGACATTAAAAATTATGGAACAGCTATCGGAGTTGCACTTGTTATAGGTATATTAAACGCAACAGTGGGATTTCTTTTGCGATTGCCTTTAAATATTCTTACACTGGGTTTATTATCTTTTGTAGTAAGATTAGTTGTATCTGCGATAATCATAAAAATTGCCGATAAATTGTTTAGCGGATTTACTGTAAGAGGCTGGGGAGCTGCGTTTTTGCTTGCTGCATGTATTGCTATTGCAGGAACGTTAATGCACAATATTTTACATCCAGCTGTTAATAACAATAGCCGTGCATTTGTAATGATGTTAAACTCTTTTACGTGTTAGCTTTTCACGGTTTGTTGGCTAAAAAATAATATGCAGATAGCAGTAAAAATCATAACCATGCTATGCCTTCCACAGTTATTTCAAAAATAACGTACCGAACCGGAAACAGGTATATTAAAAGTAGAATTTGTGTTAGGAATGATTTACAATTATAATAATGTTCCTGAAGATGTGTACATCGCCTTAAAAACATCACGTGCAAAAGGAGTGTACCTTAATCAATACATAAAAGGGAATTATTCATTTGAGAAAGTCGGCTGAGCTAACAAAGAGTTCTTATAAATAGAAAAGATCTTTTTTAGCTTTTGCAAACAATTGATATCGATTCATGTTATTGATACTATTAATAACCATTTAAAAATATAAATAATGAATCCACTTAACAATCCCCAGCACGAAGAAGGAGAAGTAGCCAAAGCCATTGAACAACAAACTGCAAAATTGCCTTCTGATATTTTCTTGTGGGCAGCACTTGGTTCAATGGGTGCGTCACTTACAATGAAATTGATGGGACACAAACACAATGCACTTTTTATCGGCCAGTGGGCAGCACCGTTTCTTATATTAGGCCTTTACAATAAATTGGTAAAATTAGAAGGAAGCGAATAGAATTTATATAGAGAATAAAGTGTGACGAGTTTTAAACTGCCACCAACTTAGGCCTGACTTTTTAAAGCAAAAATGCTTTATTATTTATGGGTTTTTACAACCCATTACAATCAAAGTGAAAGCAGCAGTGAGCATCAATAATGCCGCTGCTGCTTTTGTTACTAAAGAAGTAATATTACATTTCAATCAAAGTAAGTTTCAAAATCGCAAGACATAACTTTGTTATATAATAAATGTATCTGGCTCTTCAATATCCTGTTTTCTGATAGTTCCGGTAGATCATTAATCGAAAAATACTGAAAATCTAAAATGTCAAAGCCTTCATTGATGATCGTATTAACTGGTTTACATAAAAACACCAGTTTGTACACATAAAATGATTCCGGCGGATGTGCATGCATTTTTGTATCGAATACGGCAAGCAATTTCTTAACCGTTATATCGAGCCCGCTTTCTTCTTTAATTTCTTTCACTATTACTTCTTTAGGGCTGTATCCTATATCGGCCCAACCGCCAGGCAAAGACCATTTTCCATCAACACTTTCTTTTGCAAGAAGAATTTTGTTTTCCGTACCTGATAGAATCAGCCCTCGTATATCAACCTTTGCAGTTGGATAATCTTCACGAAAAGGAAATGTTTGCTTTAAATGTTCAAGGTCTTGCCCGTTGACATTATTCATTAAACGAAATGCTATTTCTTTCAGTTCTGTATATCTTTCCCTATCGTATTCTCCTATGCTGTAAAGCAGTCCTACATCTGCAATAGAAATCATTTTTTTTATTTCACTAAGTAATTCTGTCGCCATATTATATAAATTTTCACCAGGCTTTCAAACATCATTTTAAATAATTGCTGGTATACAAATTGTTTGATCTTATAAAAAATTTTATGGGTAAAGATAAATCAGGCAAATTTCATCCGGGTAAAGGAAAGCCTTCAGGCATAAATAAAGAAGAGGGTTTGGGCATACATCCTACACCTCCCGAACATATTGAGCAGTACGAAGAAATAAGTGAAAAATATACTGAAGGAGAAGATGCATTATCTCCAAATGTGCATGTTCGTCACCCCAATCGTAACACATCAAAAGGCGAGGATACATTTAAAGCAAAACTCAATAATCCTGAAAGTGATAAAACTGTCAATGATACATTCGCTTCAGATCGTACGCCAATATTAGCAGAAGAATTACCAGGTGTGCTTACAAAAGACCTCTTTAAAGAACTGGCAACTTATGAAGCTGCCTGTTGTATTTCTATCTTTTTAGGAACACATAATGCAGGTGTGGAAGTTAATGAACATTACGACCCGATCAGCTTTAAAAACGCTTTGCAGAAAGCATCTGGTTTGCTTAAAGAACGAAATGTGCAGGCAACGGAAATAGAAAGAATGCTAGAGCCAGGTTATGAGTTGCTGCGGAACGAAGAGTTTTGGCTTAAGCAATCACCGGGGCTTGCAATCTTTATTGCAGACGGTTATTTAAAATACATAAAAATGCCACAGGCAACGGCAAATGATGTTGTAATTGAAGACACTTTTTATGTTACACCGCTTATACCGATAATGGTTAGCAACGAATATTTTTATTTGCTTGTTATAAGTAAAAAACAAACTAAGCTCTTTAAAGGGGATGCTTTTGGCATGGAGTATATTCCTGTTGAAGGTGTGCCTAATGGCCTTGCAGAGGAATTAGGCGATACAGATGTGGAAACAACTTTCCGTGCAGGTGGCCGTGGCGGAAACGGAGGCGCTAATTTTCATGGTATTGGTGGAGGAAATAATAATGATGATAAAACTTACATTGCAAACTATCTTGAATCTGTAGATGATGTTATCTGGAAGCAAGTATTACATAACGAAAATGCACCTTTGCTGCTTGCGGGTGTTGAGTATCTTATACCTATTTACAGGTCGATTTGTGATTATAAGTATGTTTGGGAAGATGCATTAACGGGCAGTCATGAGCATGAAGATACAAATGCA
Source organism: uncultured Chitinophagaceae bacterium (assembly GCA_964235805.1). Lineage (GTDB taxonomy): Bacteria > Bacteroidota > Bacteroidia > Chitinophagales > Chitinophagaceae > Ginsengibacter. Next base: position 6,266 of record CAXSEB010000061.1, read on the forward strand.
TTATATAAGCAGGCACGTGAAAAGATGCAGCCATATTTTGAACAAAGATTAAATAAAGCTTTGGAAAATTATGGTAACCAATCGGCGACTCAACTTACTTCTTCTGTACCTGATGATGTAATTCCTGCAGCGTACTATGGGCGGGTTGCTAATTTGTTTGTACAAAAAGAAGTACATATCTACGGCATGTTTGATGAAATGGAAAGCAAAGTCGACTATACTGACCAGGCTACGGAAGGTGCGCAAGATCTTGTCGATAATGCCGTGGTTAAAACTTTACTTAATGGTGGCGAAGTGTTTTTGTTAGATGCAGAAAAAATGCCTGCACAAAGCCAGTTGGCAGCACTGTTCAGATATTAGCACTGATTTGTACATAGAGAATTATTTCAAGTCCCCGAGATACGGGGACTTTTTGTTGTTACGATTTAATCGTTAAGTTCGTTGGGTAAACATGATCAAAAAGCTTCTCTTCAACAATAAATCCAGATGATACATGAAGGCTTAAAAAGAGAGATCGGCATTTTCGGATTAGCGCTCAACGCAATAAATATAATCATTGGTGCCGGTATTTTTGTTTTACCTGCAATTGTTGCAGCACGCCTTGGAACGGCCGGCATACTTGCTTATTTGCTTTGCGGAATACTTATGTTATTGATCATGCTTTGCTATGCAGAGGTAGGAAGTAAGATAATATGTACAGGCGGATCGTATGCTTACATAGAATCAGCGTTTGGAAAATACGCCGGCTTTCTTACAGCAAATATTTTTGTGTTGGGCGCTTCCATCACCGCAGATGCTGCAGTAGCCAATGCTTTGGCTGATACCATTTCATTTGCGTTCCCTGTTTTTAAAGAAACCTTTGTGAGGGTTATGTTTTTTGTAGTTGTGTTTTTCTGTTTGGTGATATTAAATATTCGTGGTGTAAAGGAAGGAATGAACCTTGTCAAGTTTAATACTATAGCTAAAATTCTTCCATTACTTTTCATCATAATTTTGGGAGAATCAAGATTAGAGTTTTCTAATTTAAAGTGGACATCACTTCCAGCTATTCCTGATCTTGGAAAAATGTGCCTGCTTCTTTTTTTTGCTTTTGTGGGTGGCGAAACCGGTTTAAATGTAAGTGGCGAAATCAAATCTCCAAACAAGACAATTCCTGCAGGAATATTTATAGCCGTTGCTTTCGTATTATTGGTTTACATTCTTGTACATGTTGTTGCACAAGGTATGCTGGGCGCATCTCTTATACAATACAGTAATGCACCTTTAGCTGAAGTTGCCAGGCGTTTAATAGGGCCATTTGGAGTTACCTTAATGCTGATTGGCGCTGGTATTTCTATGTTCGGTTACCTCAGTGGCGAGATCTTAAATATGCCACGGATTGTTTTTGGCGCTGCCAGGGATAGCGTGATACCGGTTAAAAGCTTAAGCAAAGTGCATCCCAAATATGCAACGCCTTATGTTGCCATAATAGTGTATAGTTCATTATCGTTTTCCCTGTCTGTTATCGGCCACTTTCAGCAACTGGCAATGCTTGCAAGTGCTTCCATGCTAATAATATATTTTGGTGTTGCAGCTGCTACAATCAAAATAAGGTTAACCAAAAAAAAGACGAAAGAGTGTTTTAATAGCCCTGGCGGATATACAGTTCCTGTTTTAGCAATAGCAGCAATATTGTGGTTCTTATCTAACTTGTCAGCCAGGGAAATGATAGGCATGTTGATATTCATTTTTATACTAAGTATAATTTATTACGTTATTTATCTTGTAAAGAAGAAATTAAATAAAGCAGCAGGCAATCCCAAATGAAGCGCTTTGCAACAGAGAGAGATTGATAAGAATTAAAGTATTGACCTACTTATACACTTCCTGTTCATCCGTATAATACGTTTTTCTTCCACCAATCATGATTTGCTTAATTTCGGCTCCAGTTGGGCTTTGTTTTTTTAAGGAATTATGTATAACGAGGAAGTCTCTTACTTCTCCACTTATTATATCAGGATGCGATTTGATTATTTCCCTGATCGCATGACCCAGTACAGTTTTTATGGACTTAGCAAGAACTTTGATTTTATCTTCCGGTATTTTATTACAAATAGAGACAGGAGAGATAAGCGCATCCCATAAGATCTCATCTGCATAAGCATTACCTATTCCCCGTATCACTTTTTGCTCCATCAAAAATTTCTTTATGTTTATTCTTGTCTTTGCAAGGTGTTCTTTTAGAAACTTAAAATCAACTGTATCAGATAAAGCATCGGGAGATTGCTTTTCTTCAGGGTTTAATGTGGCATTTGCCATTCCCTGGAAGTCGGTAATGGCAAGGCCCTTATTATCTTCAAATAGTAATTCAATGATCGGGTATTTGTGTTCATTTCTTTTTTCAAAGAGATGCAGATCGCCATTAAGCATCAAATGCAAACCGAGAATATTACCGTTGGCAAAAGCAAGCCTTAGTTCTTTGCCTTCACGGTAAATCTTTTTTAATTCCTGGCCTTCAATACCTGATCTGAATTCTCGTTCAGGAATCTTGAGTTTGCTTTTATTAACTACCGTTAATTTCTGCAATTTTTTTCCTGACAATTTTTTTTGAAGATTTGAACTGAATACTTCCAGATCAGGTAGTTCGGGCATATTTTTTCGGAGTTGATAATTATAATAAAGCCTATCTAAGGTAGGCTTTAAAAGTTTGAGTAAACAATTTGTACATTTTATAATTGATAAATATAACAGCCACGGAAAACTCTAATACAGTACATTAAGATTTGTTTTACTGTTATCAGGTTTGGTTACTTCAAGTTGATACATTTCATGCGCCAGCAGTTTAACTTTCAGCGTTTCGGTGCTGCTGCCTTCTGCATGTTCAATTTGTTTTATCATAATAACCTGGCCTGCTTTATTCATCAGTCTTAGAGCATACTTGCCTTTCACCTGGTTTATAAGCTGAAGGTTAATATTGCCATTGGTTACCGGGTTAGGATAGATCGTTATCTGTGATATGCCTTTGCCCATATCTACTTTTACGATGTTACTGTTTTGCACCTCGCCATTTATCCCGATGCTTTTTATGCGGTAATAATTGCTTCCGGTGAACGCATTTACATCAAGCCACTGGTAGCTGGCAGTGCTGCTGTTTTGTTTTGCAGCAACTATAGCAGCAGGAGTAAAGTGCTGACCATCGGCAGATTTTTCCACTTCATAATGCTTTATGTTCTTTTCGTTTTCCACCTTCCACTCTACAGCGATATCCTTGTTTTGCTGGTAAGCTTTAAGCGAATTGAGGGTTACGGGCAAAGGACCTGCTGCCACTGATTTGAACACAATACGGAAGCGGTACTGGTTATATGATCCCGGGATATTCTCAACACTAAAATTGTAAGTTGACGTTGCGTTGAGGTTAACCGGGGTACGTGTATTGGTATAGCTGTCTTCAATAAAGGCAGTCACTGAAGGATCAAAGCCATGCCCAGTAAACTGGTACCTGTAAGATCGTGCCTTCATTTTTTGCATATTCAGATGGATAGTATCATCCTGCATAACAGGCTGCCTTCTTTCTACCACCAACAACTGGCTGTCTGTTTTAATAGCAAGGTTTTCTGAAACGTTCCTGATCTTTAAGGCATCAAACTGGTCTACTGCATTATCATATTTATCAGCAAACTGGGCCAGTGTACCATCTACCAATACCGCACTATCGTTAGCATCCATAAGATATAGATTGGTACGAAGCTGTGCCTGGGTGGTATTGCCTGAAGATGGCCTGAATACTAATGTACTTCCGGCAGTTGATGAAGTTGCTTTTGAACTTTCGGTTATTGCAACACTTCCATTACCAGCAGCAAC
>CAXSEB010000062.1:0-8213 GCA_964235805.1 uncultured Chitinophagaceae bacterium
AGCCGTGCCGTTGCGGACGCAAACTGGAGGCCACATCATGAGCACGTAGGGCAAACCGGTTTGGCAATTGCACCTAACTTGTATTTTGCCGTTGGTATGTCGGGCGCAATCCAGCATCTTGCCGGCGTAAATAGAAGCAAAGTAATTGTTGTGGTAAATAAAGATCCGGAGGCTCCATTTTTTAAAGCAGCTGATTACGGAATTATCGGCGATGCCTTTGAAGTGATGCCGAAAATAATCGACGCCGTAAAAAAATTAAAGGGAACATAGTTATCCGGCAAAGTTTATAAACTTATAGAATTTCAAATAATAGTAAGCCTATTAATTTTATATATTTGCGGTCATCTTTAACCGGCATGTGACCCCAAGCGTTTTGGTTTTATGAAAAAAATTGAACTGGAAATAGTTGCTCTTTCGCACAGCATTACTCAAACGCATTCCTATGCTGTTGTATTGGGAGAGGTGAATGGCCTTAGAAGATTACCCATTGTTATAGGCGGGTTTGAAGCCCAGGCAATTGCAGTGGCTTTGGAAAGAATGCAACCAAGCCGCCCGCTTACACACGACCTAATGAAAAATTTTATGATGGCTTTTAATGTTGAGCTGGTTGAAGTAATTATTAACGATTTGCAGGAAGGTATTTTTTATTCGAAGCTTGTCTGTTCAACCGAACATGACACCGTAGAAATAGACTCGAGAACATCCGATGCGGTAGCACTTGCGGTTAGATTTGGCTGTCCCATTTTTACTTTTGATAATATTCTTGATAGTGCAGGAATATTAATGGAAGATGATGAGAAGAAAAAGAAATCTCCTGTTCACCAGGCTGATGCCGGTACAAGAGACGATCTAAAAAAATTATCTTTGCAGGAACTTGATAACCTACTTAACGAAGTGCTTGAGCAGGAAGATTATATCAAGGCAATTGCCATCAGGGATGAAATAAAACAAAGAAAAAAATAACTTACCCTAATGGATAATTGAGAATGGACAATTGAAATGAAATGACATAATTCATTCCTTCTCTTTTAAATGAATTCCCGGTTAGTGTGGCAACAATTTGACTTCTTTTGAAATTATTCTCCATTCTCAATTGTCAACTTTCAATTAAGTGATTGCTTTTCCAAATTGCAAAATTAACTTAGGCTTAAACGTTACCCGCAAAAGAGAAGATGGTTATCATGATATTGAAACTGCATTTTATCCTGTTGATTTTACAGATGTTCTTGAAATAATCTCTTGCCAAGATGATGAAAACCAGTTTACTGTTACTGGCTTGCCTGTTGGTGATATCAAAGATAATCTATGCAATAAAGCTTATGCGCTTTTAAAGAATGATCATCCACGACTTCCTTCGGTAAAGATGCATTTGCATAAGGCAATCCCTTCAGGTGCTGGCCTGGGCGGTGGTTCTGCCGACGCGGCTTTTACTTTACAATTATTAAGCGAGAAGTTTTTACCTGGTCTTACTTTCTCTCAACTTAACTCTTATGCGTTTCAATTAGGAAGCGATTGCCCTTTTTTTTTACATAATAAGCCATGCTTAGCAACAGGCCGTGGAGAAAATTTATCACCGGTTGAAATAACACTCTCATCTTATAAAATAGTCCTGATAAATCCTGCAATTCACATTGATACAGCATGGGCATTTGCAAACATTAAGCCGTCTGCACCTACGAAATCAATTAATGAAATCGTTGTTCAGCCGATAACAACGTGGCGCAATGAACTAGTAAATGCTTTTGAAGCGCCTGTCTTCAACCAATATCCCGAAATAGCAGAAGTAAAGAATTCGCTCTATAATAGCGGAGCGTTATATGCAAGTCTTTCCGGAAGCGGTTCTACTGTATATGGTATCTTTGATTCAATGGTTAATATCGACCTTAATTTTCCCACCTCTTATTTAAAGCAAATAATTAATTTGAAATAAAAAGTTATCTTGCATTTAAATTACAAGCGTGTCATCTACAAATTGCATAGCATCTTTCTTAGCTAAAAATCTTGATCTGCTCCGTCATTCGGCATAGCTATATTTTCTTCCGGCGTTTCCCTTCAAATAATTTTCATCTCTTTTTAATTTCGTCAACCTATTTTATATGCAAACATTTGCTATGCAAACTTCAAAAAGCCAGTCTTACATCGATCTCGAAGAAAAACATGGTGCTCATAATTATCATTCGCTTCCTGTTGTGCTACAAAAAGGAAAAGGCGTTTACGTTTGGGATGTAGATAAAAAAAAGTATTACGATTTTTTAAGTGGTTACTCCGCAATTAACCAGGGACATTGTCATCCTAAAATAATAAAAACGCTAATTGAGCAATCACAAAAGTTAACACTAACAAGCAGGGCGTTTCATAGCGATGTATTGGGAGAATACGAAGAATTTATAACAAAATTTTTCGGGTATGATAAAGTTTTGCCGATGAACACTGGTGTTGAAGCGGTTGAAACTGCCATTAAACTTTGTAGAAAATGGGGATATGAAGTAAAAGGAATAGAAGAAAATAAGGCGAAGATTATTGTTTGTGAAGGAAACTTTCATGGCAGAACAAGCACTGTTATTTCATTTAGTACTGATGCCTCTTCAAGACATAATTATGGGCCGTTCATGCCGGGTTTTGAGGTGATTCCATACAATGACCTGAACGCTTTGGCAAAGGCATTGTCAGGGAAAAACGTTTGTGGCTTTTTAGTAGAGCCTATACAAGGTGAAGCAGGAGTAATGGTGCCAGATGAAAATTATCTAAATAAGGCGAAGCAATATTGTACCGATGCTAATGTTTTATTTGTTGCTGATGAAATACAAACCGGCCTGGGCAGAACCGGTAAAATGCTTTGCTGCAATCATGAAAATGTAAGGCCTGATGTTTTAATTTTGGGCAAAGCACTAAGCGGTGGAACTTTGCCGGTGAGCGCCGTGTTGGCAGATAATGAAATTATGCTAACAATAAAGCCTGGTGAACATGGAAGTACTTATGGAGGAAACCCGTTGGCCTGTAAAATAGCTATAACCTCACTTACTGTTTTACAGGAAGAAAAGTTAGCAGAAAACGCAGAAGAGCTCGGCATAAAGTTCAGGAACGAACTTGAAAAGATTAATTCTCCCTTTATAAAGGAAGTTCGTGGCAAAGGCTTGCTTAATGCAATAAGCATACAGCATGGAAATAAAGATGCAGCATGGCAACTATGTTTAAAGCTAAAAGAAAACGGCCTTTTAGCGAAACCGACACACGGCGATAAAATCAGGTTGGCACCGCCTTTAGTTATTACAAAAAATCAAATAATAAATTCTATAAATATTATAAAGAAGAGTTTGAAGGTATAGCATGAAATAAATTAAATATATTTCCGTTTATAGTAATACTTTAAAACCGAATCTAATTTTAAGTCGTACATTTAAATTGCGCTATTGAATAAATTCTAAAAAATCCAATTCCGGCTGATATTTGATGGTGTGAAATTTGTATAAAAATGATAAACCATTGCTAATGAATAGAATTCTTGTTGTTGATGATAATACAGATATACTGCAGATAGTAAAAGTAATTCTTGAAAATAATGGTTATGAAGTAGTAGTAACACCAAACGGAGAAGAGACTATTTCTAAAACTGACGCATTTAAGCCCCAATTAATTTTAATGGATGTATTTCTTTCTGCCGGTATTGACGGAAGAGATATTTGCCGTGCTTTAAAAGCAAATGATAAAACAAAAGATATTCCTGTTATCATGTTTTCTGCTCAAACTAAAATGGAAGATGTTTTAAAATCATGCCGTGCAGATGATTTTATTGCCAAGCCATTTGAAGTAAAAGATCTTATCAATAAAATACAGTTTCATCTTTCTTAGGTCTGCACCTTTCATCTCCTCTTTTTTTCCCGCATTGTCTTATTTAGTTTCTTTATAACAATTATACAGCTTCGTTGATAAGCTATCATGCTTACATGATTTCAACTCATATCTTTGGACAAAAATAATTTGCATTCACATCCACATGACGATCATGCTGAGCAACATATGCAAAGCTCAAACCTGCTGAGAGATGTTGTTATAGGTATAAGCGATGGCCTTACAGTTCCATTTGCACTGGCAGCAGGGTTAAGCGGTGCCGTAGATAATAGTAACATAGTAGTTATTGCCGGTATAGCAGAAATTGCTGCAGGAAGCATTGCCATGGGACTTGGCGGTTACCTTGCCGGCAAAACAGAATCTGATCATTATAACAGTGAATTAAAAAGAGAATATGACGAAGTGGAAAGAGTGCCAGAACGTGAGAAACAGGAAGTAAGAGAGTTTTTTCAACAGATAGGTTTAAGTGAAGAAATTCAGTATAAGGCAACCGAAGAGATAGCAAAAGATAAAAAGCAATGGGTTGATTTTATGATGAAGTATGAATTAGGTCTCGACGAGCCCGACCCTAAAAGAGCTGGCAAAAGCGCATTGAATATTGGGTTGTCGTACATAGCTGGTGGCATAATTCCATTATCGCCTTATTTTTTTATTCATAACTCCACTGATGCATTGAAAGTATCTGTAGCAGCGACGTTAATTTGTCTATTTGTGTTCGGTTACTTTAAGAGCAAAGTAACTGGTGTAGCACCTTTTGCAGGAGCAATTAAAGTTATGCTGATAGGAGCGTTAGCAGCAGGAGCTGCATTTGGCTTAGCGAGCCTGTTTTAATATTGCAGCCGGTGTTTTTTATCTTTTGAAATGTTATTGATATTCCATTCAATCTTCTTTTCTAAATTATGCTGCCTTACAAGGCAATCGTGTTTTGAACATATCCTGCACGAAAATTCCTGGCAACCGTCTGCATGAACAAAAAGCTCAACCGCTTCACCGTATTTATTTTTTACAATTCCTGCCAAAGCCTCAATCTCCTCGTGCCCTTCCTGTACATTAAGATACCATGGAAGCGTTAAATGACAATCCATATGTATTGTACTTCCATATTTAATTATTCGCAGGTTGTGCAGGTCGATCCAATTTTCCCTGCGATAATCATTTAATAAACCAACAAGACTATTAAGTAAAGTCATATCTGACTCGTCCATTATTCCCGCAATAGACGTACGGACTATTTTATACCCGGTGTAAATAATAATGAACGCAAAAACAAAAGCCACTGCGCTATCAAGCCATGCCAGCCTTGTAAAATATATCAATACCAGCCCGGTTATTATCCCAAGTGTTGACCATGTATCTGTAATTAAATGCTTGCCACTTGCAATTAAAGGAAGCGAATTGTTTTTTGTTCCGGTGCGCAAACAAATTTTACCGGTAACATAGTTAACCAAAGCAGTTGCAGCCACTAATATAATTCCGTAATCTAATTTTTTAATAGCCAGCGGATGAAACAGGTTTGTTGTGGCCTGGTAAATGATAAGCAATCCTGCGCCTGCTATCAATGTTCCTTCTACTGCAGCTGAAATAAATTCTATTTTTCCATGACCATAAGGATGATCTTCATCTTTTGGCTTTGCAGAAACATACAGGCTATATACTCCTATAATTCCGGCAACAACGTTCACCGTGCTTTCCAGGGCATCCGTTAAAATAGCCACAGAATGCGTTAAATACCACGCTGCCATTTTTATTAAGAACAATGAAAAGGCAACAATAGTGATAAATTTTTGCAGGCGAAGATTATGCTGAGATGTCTTCAAAAGGAAATAGTTAGCGCTAAAGGTACAAAATCACTAACCAGGTTCAGTACCAGGCCATATGTATAAGGTTGTGATTAGTCAGCAACTCTCGCTTTTTTGTAATGATGTTTCTTAGTTTAATATCAATAAAGTTACAACTGGTACCAATTTGATTCTTCCCTCAGCACAGCTTATCCTGATCTAAAATAACTGATTTGTGCTACATTTGGTAATGCGAAAAACCTTTACAATACTCTCCAACTCTTTAAGGTTAACCATGCAGGAGTTAAAAGTGAACAAGCTTCGCACATCGTTGTCGCTTATCGGTATTTCCTTTGGTATTTTTTGTATTATCGGTGTATTAGCTACTGTTAACAGTCTTGAAAGAAATATACAGAATGAAATAAAAGGATTAGGAACAAATACTATCTATATTGATAAATGGGATTACAGCGGCGGCCCTGATTACCCCTGGTGGAAATTTGTAAACAGGCCCGTGCCAGCATACAATGAAGTTGCTTTAATAAAACAACGCAGCCAGCTTGCAAGCCATATTGCTTATAACATAAACAATATGGGTAACGTAGAATATAAGAACAGTGTATTACAAGGTGTGGTTTTTTATGGTGTTACTGAAGAACAAAATGAAATTCAGCCACTTACTACAGAATATGGAAGATATATTTCTGCCTCAGAATTTGCATCAGGAAGCAATGTGCTTATAATTGGCTATGACAATGCCAGTGAACTTTTTGGGAACCCTGCAGCCGCATTAGGAAAACAGGTAAGTGTTAATGGAAGAAAAGCCCAGGTTATAGGTGTTATAAAAAAGATAGGTCAAAATTTTGTTGGATGGGATTATGATAAATCTGTAATGCTTCCATATCGTTTTTGTAAACAAATATTTGAAGAGAAATGGTCTAATCCCTTTATTATGGTTATGGGTAAAGATGGAGTAACTTCCATCGCATTGAAAGACGAATTAAAAAGCGCCATGAGATCTATCAGAAAGATCAGTCCGACCAAAGAGGACAATTTTAGCCTGAATGATGTTAACGCATTTAGTGACGCCGTAGGTTCTCTTTTTGTAAATATAAACATCGGTGGCTGGGCTATAGGCGCTCTCAGCCTTATTGTTGGCGCTTTTGGTATTGCCAACATAATGTTTGTAACAGTAAAAGAAAGAACTGCTATTATTGGTTTAAAAAAAGCAATTGGAGCGAGAAGAAGCTCAATTCTGCTCGAGTTTTTAATGGAAGCAGCAATAATTTGTATTATGGGTGGCCTCATAGGTTTGCTGCTTGTATACATTCTAACACTTGTGTTAAGTGGAGTATTTCATTTTCCTATTTACATATCGCCAGGCATTTTAACTCTTGCAATTACAATATGTATTTTAATAGGGATATTAGCAGGAATCATTCCTGCTTCTATAGCCGCTCGTTTGGATCCGGTTGTAGCAATAAGAAGTAAATAGATTTGAGGGTTTATATATGATGTACAATGTAACAAGCCTTTTACTTTAACCAGCTAATTTCTTAAAATCTTCCAACTTAAATTGCTTAACCTTAACGCACACTACCTCAGTACTGTATGCCTACTATTCTTGCAATAGAATCTTCCTGCGATGACACTGCTGCTGCAATTTGCAGAGATGGAAAAATATTAAGTAACATTATAGCCAATCAATCTGTACATGAAAAATACGGCGGTGTAGTACCGGAACTCGCTTCCAGGGCGCACATGCAAAATATTGTTCCTACAGTGCACCTGGCTTTATCAGAAGCTGATTGCACCTTGGCTGATATTGATGGCTTTGCTTTTACACAGGCACCTGGCTTAATTGGTTCGCTGTTAGTGGGAGCACAATTTGCAAAATCGTTAGCATTGGCTATGGATAAACCTTTGATATCGGTTCATCATATGCAGGCACATGTTCTTGCTAACTTAATACCTTTCGTAAAACCTGGTTTCCCGTTTTTGTGCTTAACAGTTAGCGGTTGCCACACGCAAATTGTTTTGTGTGAAGGTCCACTGCAAATGAAAGTTATAGGATATTCTCTTGATGATGCTGCAGGTGAGGCCTTTGATAAAAGTGCTAAGATCTTAGGACTCCCTTATCCCGGTGGGCCGTTGATAGATAGATACGCTAAAAATGGAGATCCGCTAAAGTATAAATTTCCTGAGCCAAAAATTGAAGGTTTGAATTTTAGCTTTAGCGGCTTAAAAACTTCCATCTTATATTTCATCCAGGAACAACAAAAAAAAGATGAACATTTTATCGGGAATAATCTCGGGGACATTTGCGCTTCAATACAAATTAGGATCGTGTCTATCTTATTAAATAAATTGCAAAAGGCAGCGAATGAAACCGGCATTAAAAAAATATGTATTGCAGGCGGTGTTAGTGCGAACAGCCAATTAAGAAAATCGTTCAAGGATTTAGGTGAAGAGAAAGGTTGGGAAACATTTATTCCTCCATTTGAATATTGCACAGATAATGCTGCAATGATAGCCATCACAGGTTATTATAAATATCTTGCAGGGAATTTTGCTGATCTTGAAATA
>CAXSEB010000062.1:8223-9970 GCA_964235805.1 uncultured Chitinophagaceae bacterium
CTTCTGCACGGGCAGAATGGTGATACGTTGTGGCCTTGAAAGCAGTAAGTTTATTTCTGAAATGCCTAACGATTATTTTCAATTTAAACAGTTTATAGTTTACCAGGACAAATGCAGCATGAAAGTTTGTACAGATGCCTGCATCTTAGGTGCGTGGACAGCGAAATATTTAGCAACCGCTAAAACTAAAATCGCAAAAATTTTAGACGTTGGAGCCGGGACAGGCTTATTAAGCCTGATGTTAGCACAAAAAACCGATGCAATAATTGATGCTATTGAAATTGATAAAATGGCTTTTGAGCAGGCAAGTGATAATTTCAGACAATCATTGTGGAGTAAGCGTTTGACGGCATTTGAAGTTGACGCAAGAGATTTTTATCCTTGTAACAAATATGATTTTATAGTCACCAATCCACCGTTTTACGAAGATGATCTTTTATCACCTTCAGCAAATAAGAATGTTGCTAAACATGGCGAACAATTAAAGCTTGATGAACTTATTTTAGTTATAAAAAACAACCTTAAAGCTTCCGGAAGTTTTGCAATTCTTCTTCCTTATCACCGCATTGCTTATTTTGAAGATATTGCTCAAAAGAATAATTTCTTTTTGAGAGAGAAGCTGCTGATAAAACAAACTTTGCAACACAATTATTTCAGGGGTATTTTGTTATTCAGCCGAGAAAAAAGTTCGCCTAATGTGCAGGACTTAACTATTATGGAAGATGGTAATTACTCCTTTACTTTTATTGAATTAATGAAAGACTATTATCTTAAATTATAAGCCGGTTTCATAAAATGGAATATCACAATTCACTTTTCACCACTCACCTTATCGTTTGCATACGCTCTCATATACTCATATGGTGAAGTTAATTTACCCTCTTTTACAATTGTAGCTTTCCTGATCACATCTGAATTTTGCTTTACCAGATCATCTAAAATATATTTAATTATTTGCTCGCCAAAATACCGCGAAGCATCTCTTGGTAATTCATTGGGTAAATTTCCTACAGCTATTATATCAACAGAGCCCGGCAAATAGGGAGCAGTGATTTTTAATGCATTTTTATCAACACCATATACCGGTTCGGTAAGCGTTGCGTCTCCTATATTGCATGGCACAGATCCGTTCCTGTCGTCAGAAATGTCAGCTATTGTTACTATTTTAAAATCTTCTTTTTGCATGTCTTCTATTTCAAAAAGCCTCGGTATGGCAGGTTCCCAGTAAACGCCATTCATTAATATATCAGTTTTTGAAAGATAAGCAGGAAACAGGCATTTGTAATTCCCTGGGTTATTATGGAAATCAATCCTGTTGTACGTTCCGGAAACTTTGTGGGTATAAAGATTGGCGCCCTTTAAATGTACATATACCGGGTAAGAAAACGTAGAATTCAGGAATTGGTCAGGTTCTACCTCGTGTATGCCAAGCAAATTCATAATTTCTAAAACACCATGCGCAACGCGGCCGCTGCCCGTAACGGCAACTTTAATGTTAGGCAATTTTAGCCCGAAATATGTATGTATTAATTGCCTGAATGTTTTCTGTGAGTTGATCCTGTTAAGTTCGAAATTCCCGGTTCTTTTTCCATAAGCCATCATGCCGTTATGAGCACCTACGATGCCGGCGAAGAAACCAAATCCTAGAATTCTTGCGCCATCTTCATGTTCAAGGCATTCATAATCAACCAGGGTAATTTTCTTTTTAATGATGGCGTTTATCAGCGGTTTGTTATGCGGTTGTAAC
>CAXSEB010000063.1:0-7649 GCA_964235805.1 uncultured Chitinophagaceae bacterium
CAGACGATGCCCTTAATTATGGCGGCATTGGTATGGTGATAGGTCATGAAATGACACATGCTTTCGACGACCAGGGTGCACAGTTTGATAAAGAAGGCAACGTAAAAAACTGGTGGACGAAAGACGACTATACAAAGTTTAAGGCAAAAACACAACAGGTAGTTGATCTGTATAACAAGTTCACTGTTTTGGATACCGTACATGTAAAAGGTGAGATGACGGTTGGTGAGAACGCTGCAGACATTGGCGGCGTTTCGATTGCTTATGATGCTTTTAAACTGACCAAAGAAGGACATGACACCACAAAGGTTGGAGGCTATACACCAAACCAGAGGTTCTTTATTTCTGTTGCCAGGATATGGCGGGTAAAGATGAAAGATGAGTTTCTGCGCCTGTGGCTCAATAATAACCCTCACTCTCCTCCTATGTGGCGTGTAAATAGCCCTTTAATGAACAACCCACATTTTTATGAGGCATTTAATGTGCAGCCCGGCGATACCATGTATTTACCTGAAGAAAAACGGGTTCATATCTGGTAAAAAAGAAGAACGATAAATGTTTTCAACTGTAAAAGTAAAACCCCTGTAATGCCGAGCAATTTGCAGGGGGTTGAGACTCATTATGCTCCCCATAATCTTAAAGGAAAGTGGTGCAAGTTTGGTTATGATGAGATTGTTGCCATGACAAAACATCTTTGAAATATACCATCACTAAAACATAAATTACTTCCTAACTTAACCTTCCCGGCCCTAATGTATTGGCTTCTTATCGGAATATATGTATTACATTATTATAAGCGGTTTGTAGAAGTCTAAAGAGGATCAGATACAAAAGCATCTTACAAACTAAATTTGATTTCAGATTTGAAACGTACGCCCTACTTAGTCAATCAAGTATATGGGTAATTTGTTTCCAAGTGGATACAGCAATGTATTAAAGTCAAAGGTGCTTATTGGTCTGAGTTAGAAACCAAAAGATTTTCTTCATTTGATTAAATTGCAATGTTTACAGGGATATTTTAAAACGAACATAACCATAAAACATCCGGAACATCTTTATTGCTATTCATTTAACTTTGTGCCTAATCGGTCACTCTAACCAGCTACGAACTTAGACCTGAGAAAGTGTGGAATGACCTGTGATATTATATTTCCTGCGATTGCTTAATACTTTTGTTGAATTTCCTGTTCTTAATAGGATAATAATTGAGTGTATGTATAATAGATTTCCAAAAATAAGAGATAGTTTTTTAAAATTCAGCAACGCCTTATTGCTGGTAATTTTTTGTAATCCCTCTTTGTTAAAGGCACAGCAACGCAGCAACGATAGCTTACTGCCAAACGCAACGCTGGAGAACGTTGTACGCTATGCCATTCAATGGAATCCTGAACTTAAGAATGCGTCGCTTGATGAAGAAATAACAGAAACAATCATAAAAAGCAAACTGGCAGACTGGTATCCGCAGGTTAATTTTAATTACTCTCTTCAACATAACTTCCAGTTGCCTACTGCAAACTTTAACGGGCAATATATTAAGACCGGTTTGCAAAATGTTTCAGGAACAGATTTTGGCGTTACGCAAAACATATTCAGCAGGGATGTATTGCTGGCATCAAGAACGGCTGCCAATGTGAGGTTGCAATCTCACCAAAATACAACACAGCAACGGATAAATATTGCTGTGTTGGTAAGCAAGGCTTTTTATGATGTAATACTTACCCTGCAACAACTTAACATTATTGAAGAAGATATAATTCGTATAAACCTAAGTCTTAAAGACGCCTACTACCAATACCAGAGCGGTATTACAGACAAAACAGATTATAAGCGAGCTACTATTTCTTTAAATAATGTAAAAGTGCAAAAAAAGAATGGTGAAGAATCACTGAAAGCAAAGTATGCTTATCTCAAAGAATTAATGGGCTATCCGCCATCTGCTAATTTTGAACTAAAGTATGATACAACACAAATGAAGCAACAAATATTTGTTGATACTTTACAAAATGTAAGTTATGCAAACAGGGTAGAATATAAACAGTTGCAAACCCAAAAAGTACTTCAGCAATACAATCTTAAATATAATCAATGGAGTTTTTTACCCGATGTTTCTGCTTTCGCTAATTACAACCTGAATTATCTGAATAATGATTTTTCAAAAATATACAGCAAGGGTTTTCCTAATTCGTATGCAGGTTTACTTCTCTCTATTCCTATATTCCAGGGAGGTAAAAGGGTACAGTTAGTAAAACAGGCAAAGCTTCAGTTGTTGCAGGTTGATAATACTATTCTTAATCTTGAAAATAATATAAACACACAATATCAGCAGGCTCTTGCAACGTATAAAAGCAATCTTTACGATTACCTAAGCCAGCAGGAAAACGTTTCACTGGCACAGGAAGTGTATGATGTGATACAGCTTCAGTATCGGTCAGGCGTGAAGACATACCTTGAAGTAATCAATTCAGAAACAGACCTGCGTACCGCACAGATAAATTTATACAATGCACTTTACCAGGTGCTTTCAAGTAAAATTGATGTGCAGCAATCATTAGGAAACATTAGCTATTAAATTTGTATCAATGAATTATAAAGTTTCTTTTTTATATTTTTTTACTGCCGTAATAGTCCTTTCTTCCTGCGGAGATAAAAAGCCGCCCCCGCAAGGCCCGCCGCCTGCAGTGCCTGTAACGCTGGCATCAGTCAGCTCAACAAGCGCTGTTTATTATGATGAATATCCCGGTACGGTTTCCGCATTAAATGAAATAAAGCTTACCGCCCAGGTTACAGGATACGTTACCGGGATACATTTTAAAGATGGTGATAAAGTGAGAAAAGGGCAGTTGTTATATTCCCTGGATGCGCAGGTGTATAACGCAAATTATCAACAGGCTGTTGCAAACCTGCAGGTGCAGGAAGCTAACCTTGCAAAAGCAAGTAAAGATGCAGACCGCTATCACGAATTAGATAAACACGATGCCATAGCAAAGCAACAGGTAGACTATGCCGATGCCGCTTATGATGTAGCAAAAAGACAACTTGCTGCAGCAAAAGCCAATGTATCAAGTGTTCAATCAAATGTAAAATTTGCCAACATTTATGCACCTTTCAGCGGAACCATTGGTATATCGCAGGTTAAGCAGGGCACATCAGTTGTAGCAGGGCAAACCGTTTTAAATACCGTTTCTACAGACAATCCCATTGCTGTAGATTTTGCTGTTGATCAAAAAGAAATATACCGGTTTATAAAATTGCAGCAAAACAGCAACAAGTCTTCCGACTCTCTTTTTACTATTGCTTTTGGCGCCGATGTTTATCCATATCCCGGTAAAATTGGATTGATTGACAGAGCCGTTGATCCGCAGACAGGTACTATAAAAACAAGACTGATTTTTCCCAACGATAAAGGAATGCTTAGAGCCGGTATGAATGCTACAGTAAGGGTTAAAAATAATGCAGCCGCTAAGTCAACTATTATTCCGTATAAAGCAGTAACAGAGCAATTAGGAGAATTCTTTGTATATGTTGTGGGAGACAGCAATAAAGTATCGCAACATAAAGTACAATTGGGTAAGCAAATAGGAGCCGATATAATTGTTAAACAAGGGTTGAACGAAGGTGATAAGATAGCAGTTGAAGGAGTTCAAAATTTAAAAGAAGGAACTGTTATTACACCCGCACCTCCTAAGCCTCCGGTCGCTGCGCCTAATAAATAAATATAGTGAATGGTGAGTAGTGAGAGCGGCGAATGATGTGAAGAAATTTTAATCAGGAATGCTGAATCGTTTCAAACTGATCCCTAACTCTCATTTTTCAATTCTCAATTATCAATTAAATAAATGATAGCAGAAACTTTTATAAGAAGGCCGGTAACAGCAATTGTAATCTCAATTGTGATAGTGCTCGTGGGGCTTATCGCTTTAAACACTTTGCCCGTTGCACAATACCCGGATATTACTCCGCCTACTGTAAACATCGTTAGCAACTTTACAGGTGCAGATGCAAGAACGGTGGAACAAACAACTACTACGCCCATTGAAACGCAGGTGAATGGCACACCGGGCATGTCTTATATTACCAGTAACAGTACATCAAGCGGGCAAAGCAGCATTAGCGTTGTGTTTGATGTGGGCACTGATGTAAACATTGCTTCGCTTGATGTTCAAAACCGTGTAAGTGTTGCGCAGCCTTCTTTGCCCGATGCAGTAAAAAGACTTGGCATAACTGTTCGTAAGCGTAACCCCAGCATAATGGTAGCGCTTGCTTTTTATTCACCCAACGGAACGCATGATTCAAAATTCATAGGCAATTATGTAAATATTTATATGAAGCATGCGCTGCCGCGTGTTAAAGGAGTAGGAGCTATTGTTTCACGGGCAGATGATTTTGGTATGCGTGTATGGCTTAATCCCGAGAAGATGGCTGCTTTGGATATTACTCCCTCTGATGTTATGGGAGCGCTTTCTGAACAGAACCTGCAGATAGCTGCTGGAACAATCGGAGGGAATCCCCAACCAGCGCAGCAAAGTTTTGAATACAGTATTTTAACTAACAGCCGCATAAACACAGAAGATCAGTTTCGTGATATTGTTGTACGCACAGTTCCTTCTACCGGCAGCATAGTTTATCTCAGAGATATTGCACGCATTGAATTAGGTAAGTTTGATTATACTTCTAATGCACTGGTAAATGGCAAGCCTGCAGCGTTCATGTTATTATACCAGGCTCCTGGCGCCAATGCACTTGACACTTATAATGGCGTTACTAAAGAGCTTGCTGAGTTAAGAAAATCTTTTCCAAAAGATATTGATTATGTAGTGCCGCTGGAAACTGTTTCTGTGGTAAAAGCGTCTATAAAAGAAGTGGCGTTTACCTTATCAGCCGCTCTTGCTTTAGTTATTCTTGTAGTTTATCTTTTCTTACAAAACTGGCGGGCAACACTTATCCCGGTTTTAGCCATACCCGTATCATTGATAGGAACTTTTATATTTTTTATCCCGTTTGGCTTTACCATTAACACACTTACCATGTTTGCATTTGTGCTCGCTATTGGTATTGTTGTAGATGATGCAATTGTAGTGGTGGAGGCCGTTCAGCATAATATTGATTTTGAAAATTTATCCCCGGTAGATGCTACACGTAAGGCTATGGGAGATATTTCCGGGCCTGTTATTGCTATCGCTTTAATATTAGCCGCTGTGTTTGTACCTGTAGGATTTGTGCCTGGCATTGTAGGAAGGCTATACCAGCAATTTGCTATTACCATTGCTGTTTCAGTAATCATTTCTGCATTCGTGGCTTTGTCACTCACGCCTGCACTTTGCTCTATGATGCTCAGGCATTCTAAAGATGAAAATGCTAAAAAGAATGTGATGGAAAAGTTCTTTGCAGCCTTCAACAGCAGGTTTGCAAAGATAACTGCCTCCTATTCAAGAGGTGTGGTTAAGTCCATTAAATATTCAAGGTATGTTTTAGTAATGCTGCTGGTTTTGTTTATAGGATTATATCTTCTCTTTAAAAACAAACCATCTGGTTTTATCCCTACTGAAGATGAGGGAAGATTATATGTAACGTATGAATTACCCGAAGCTACCTCAACGAACCGAAGCATCGCCATGCTAAAAGAAATAATGGCAAGGGTGCAAACTATACCCGAGGTAAGAATTGTAGGTGGCCTTGCAGGATTGAACATTATAAGCTTTTCCGCTAAGTCTAATGTGGGTACAATGTTCGTAATGCTGAAACCATGGGACGAAAGGAAAGGAAAAGCACACCACGTACAAAGTGTAATAGCGCAGATAAAGCAAAAAACAGCTTCTATTAAAGAATCAAGGATACTTGCCATTTCCCCGCCAGCAATACCGGGCCTTGGTCAAACTTCAGGGTTTACTTTTGAGCTGCTGCAAACAACCAGCACCGATAGTGTTCAGCAGTTTGAACAGGTTGCACGAAAATTTATAGGTGCTGTAAGTCAGCGCCCGGAAATAGCGGCGGCCTATACTTTCTTTAATGCACGTACACCCGGCTACCAGGTAGATGTTGACCGTAATAAGGCCAAGCAGCTTGGTGTCTCCTTATCAGATGTATATGTTACCATGTCTTCTTTTTTAGGCAGCAGCTATGTAAATGATTTTAATTTATATGGAAGAAATTTTAGAGTAATGGCACAGGCTGACAGCAGTTACCGCTCGTCTCTTGGCAGCATTGAAAAATATTATGTTCGCAACAGCCAGGGAAATATGATACCACTGAGCTCACTTATAACAAGTAAGGTTACAGAAAACCCAACGCTTATATCGCATTATAATGTTTACAGGTCGATCGAGATAAACGGAAGTGCAAAGCCCGGCTTTAGCAGCGGTGATGCTATTACTGCTTTGAAAGAAACTGCTAAAAGCCTTCCTGCAGGTTATGGTTATGAGTTCTCCGGTATGAGCGCTGAAGAAATAAAATCAGGCAGCAGTTCCAACACCATATTTGCGATATCTATAGTGTTTGTATTCCTGTTTCTTGCCGCCCTTTATGAGAGCTGGTCCGTTCCGTTCTCAGTGTTGTTTGCAGTACCGATCGGTGTGTTTGGTTCTATTATAACTCTTACATTTTTACCTAGCCTCACCAACAATATATATGCACAAATCGGGTTAATAACACTTATCGGCCTTGCAGCAAAAAATGCTATTCTTATTGTAGAATATGCTAAAGAAAGAGTAGACACAGGAATGGATCTTTTGAAAGCCACCATTGCCGCTGTTACATTGCGATTGCGACCTATTGTTATGACCTCCTTGGCATTTATTCTTGGTGTATTACCGTTAGCCTTTGCAAGTGGTGCTGCAGCAGAATCACGTAAAACAATTGGATGGACAGTGTTTGGGGGAATGCTCGCCGCTACAACTATAGCTATTTTTGTTGTGCCTGTGTTATTTGTTCTTATAACCCGGGTAGCTTATGGCAAAAAAAAGCTGGCTGAACTTAAAACTAATTCTCAAGCCTGAAACGGTCTCGCAGTACCTTAAGTATCTAATACAAGAATCTATCTGGAAACGAATTTCTGTACATAATTTCTAACACCTATTACGCGTAAAGCTTATGTAGTTTTAATGCCCGGCAAAATAAGTGGCTCATAAATTTAACCTTTAAGCTGTGTTGTAGAAAATTAGTTATTGACAAGAAACTCTTAATTAGACTGCAACTTTTGGCTACCTTGATTGCCTTATATGAGCATATTAAAAAACATCATTGCAACATTCTACAACTTACGAATGAAATTCTCAAAACATACAGGTATGGCTATATCAATAATATCAAAACAAAACAACAGTAAGGCACCCGTTTCATTTTACAACCTGCAGGCAACAGCAAACAATGGGCAGGTTATAAGCTTTGAAAAATATCGTGGTAGAAAGGTTTTGCTGGTAAATCTTGCAAGCAAATGCGGCTTTACACCGCAGTATGATGAAATTGAAAAGCTTAACCAGCTTCATAAAGACAAGGTCGCCATTCTTGGATTTCCATCTGATGATTTTGGCGGACAAGAACCTGGAAGCGATGAGGAGATTGCAGAATTTTGCAAGATTAACTTTGGCGTAACGTTTCAGTTATTTCATAAAGATCATGTGAAAGGTATTGATAAGCAACCGGTTTATCAATGG
>CAXSEB010000063.1:7659-9962 GCA_964235805.1 uncultured Chitinophagaceae bacterium
TAGCGATGCTTCTAAAAACGGATGGAATAGTAATGAACCAACATGGAACTTCTGTAAATACGTAGTTGATGAAAACGGTGATTTGCAAAACTTTTTTTCGTCTTCTGTTTCGCCGCTTGACGAAGTGACGTTAAAAGCTCTTTCTCTATGAGCTATGATGAAGTTATTGGAACAATTGGTGTAAGCATGATCCTCATTGCCTATTTCAGCAATACCTTTAAACTCATAGTTAAAGAGAGTAAATTATATTTTCTACTGAACATAGCAGGCGCAGGTTTGGCTTGTTACGCCTCATATATTATAAGTTACTGGCCCTTTGTAATTCTTGAAGCAACCTGGTGTTTGGTTTCCATAATTGGTTTAGGTACATCCTTAAGGAGCAGCATTCATGAGATAAAATAGTTAAGTATTCGCTTAAATTAATTCACTCATATAATTCTTTAATAAACTTTTTTCTCACACATCTTATACGCTCTTTTGCATTTAGTAACTTTACAATATGCAGGATTATTTACAGGGATTAAATGAACCGCAAAGGGAAGCGGTATTGCATCGTGACGGACCGATTATGATTGTAGCCGGTGCAGGCAGCGGTAAAACCAAAGTGCTTACTACGCGTATTGCACATTTGATGGCCAACGGTGTAGATGCATTTAATATTCTTGCGCTCACATTTACCAATAAAGCTGCAGCAGAAATGAAGGAAAGGGTTGAAAAGATTCTCGGAAATAACGAAGCAAGAAATTTATATATCGGAACTTTCCACTCGGTGTTTGCAAGAATATTACGGGCAGAAGCTGATAAACTTGGTTATCCACGCAATTTCACTATTTATGATACAGACGATGCAAAAAGTGTGGTAAAGACAGTGGTAAATGAACTTAATCTTGATGATAAACATTACAAGCCAAACACAGTCTACAACCGCATTTCAGCGGCTAAGAATGCTTTAATAACAGCAGCTGAATATATAAATGATTATGCTCTTCAGCAGGAAGATGCACGCACTAACCGGCCAATGATCGCCCAAATATATGAGGCCTATTGCAAGCGTTGTTTTAAGAATGGCGCTATGGATTTTGATGATCTGTTATTGAAATTTTATTTGTTGCTAAGCACACATCCTGAAAGCCTGAGTAAATACCAACGCAAATTCAAATACATTATGATTGACGAGTACCAGGATACTAATCCTGCTCAATATCAAATTATAAAACTGCTCGGCGCCATGCATGAGAATGTGGCCGTTGTTGGTGATGATGCGCAAAGCATTTATAGTTTTCGCGGAGCTACTATTGAAAACATTTTACAGTTTCAAAAAGATTATGATGAGATAAAAATTGTAATACTCGAACAAAACTACCGCAGTTCTCAAAGCATATTGCATGTGGCAAACAATGTTATTGCTAATAATAAAGGGCAGTTACCAAAAAAATTATGGACAGCCAACGGAGAAGGAGATAAGATAAAATTAGTACGCACAGCCACCGATAATGATGAAGGAAAATATGTTGCTGATGCGATACAGGAGCAGAAACTTCGTAATCATTTCAGGAATAATGATTTTGCAATTTTATATCGAACCAATGCACAAAGCCGGAGTTTTGAAGAAAGCCTAAGGCGTATGAATATTCCTTACAGGATATATGGCGGCATTAGTTTTTATCAAAGAAAAGAGATCAAAGATTTTTTAAGCTACCTGAGAGTGATTGTTAACCCTGGTGACGAAGAAGCTTTAAAACGAATTATCAATTTTCCTGCAAGAGGCATTGGTAAAACAACCATTGAAAAAGCAATTCTTTTTGCCAATGAGCATAACGTTTCATTCTGGAATGTGCTGGAACGTGCTGCAGAGTTCGGTTACAGGGCAACAACGCTGGAAGTGATAAGCAACTTTGTTACCATGATAAAGATGTTTCAAAGTGAGTTACAGAAAAAAAATGCTTATGATCTTGCTGTAATTGTTGGTAAAAGTACCGGCATTATAAAAGAGCTGTTTAACGATAAAACCACCGAAGGTTTAGCAAGATATGAGAACATCCAGGAATTACTGAACTCTATAAAGGAGTTTACCGAAACACCAACTGAAGATGGTGAACTGCTGGATAAAACTCTTGGAAGTTATCTTCAACAGATAACGTTGCTTACAGATTCTGACGATGATAAAGGTGAAACAGATGTAGTAAAACTAATGACCATTCATGCAGCTAAAGGGTTAGAATTTCCTGTAATTTTTGTTGGCGGTTTGGAGGAAACACTTTTCCCAAGCGCTATGTCAATCAATACAAGAGAAGAACTGGAAG
>CAXSEB010000064.1:0-8019 GCA_964235805.1 uncultured Chitinophagaceae bacterium
AAAACCACACACGAGGTTGGCAATTGTTGCAGGTGCAAAAACTTTGATATAACCCCTATCCCCTAAAGAGGTAAAGGGAGAAGTTTGTTCTTTTGTATTCATCTTTTAAATGCCATTTCAATCGAACGTTGGAATTTGCTTTTGTATATGTATGTTAGAAAGTTAGCTTATTGCCCTCAAAATCTTCAAAGCCCCTTTAGGGGTTGGGGTTGCTTTCACCTTGCTGCTCTCATTATATCTGCAAACACTCCTGATGCTGTTACTTCGGCACCAGCACCGGCGCCTTTTACCACAAGTGGTTGCTCAGTATACCTGTTTGTATAAAACAACACAGCATTATCTTTTCCGTATAAATGATAAAAATCATGCTTAGTATCTATATGCTGCAGGCCAACAGAGGCTTTACCATTTTCTCCTGGTGCGCTTTGATAGAATGCAACAAATTTTAATTTTTTTCCGGCTTGCTTCGCATCACTTATAAGTGTTTTAAAATGGTCTTCATGCTCTTCCATCGCTTTATAAAAATTCTCAACATTACCTTCCATACAAGCTGATGGCATAAACGAATTATTTTTTATATCATCCATTTCAAGCGTTTCTCCTGTTTCTCTTGCAAGTATCATGATCTTACGCATAACGTCTGTTCCACTTAAATCTAACCTTGGGTCAGGTTCTGTATAACCTTGCTCCTGTGCCTGTTTTACTACACTTGCAAAACTTATTTCACCTGTGTAATTATTAAATACAAAGTTTAAAGTGCCGCTTAATACCGCTTCAATGCGGTTAACTTTATCTCCGCTTCGCAAGAGGTCATTTAATGTTCCAATTACAGGAAGACCGGCGCCTACATTGGTCTCAAAGAGAAAAAGAGCATTGTATTCTCTTGCCAGATCTTTAAGTTTCTTATAATATTCATAAGATGAAGAACAGGCGATTTTATTGCAGGCAACCACTGAAATACTTTTTTGTAATAGGCGACCATAATTTTTTGCAACGTCAGCGTTTGCCGTTACATCAATAAAAACAGAATTCCTTAAATTTTTACTCTCAATAGCAGAGATCAGATTTTGTAGGTCCATTGCATCACCCTGCTGTAACAATTCTTTCCACTTTGAAAGATCAATGCCTTCGTCACTAAAAAACATTTTTTTACTATTGGCAATACCTGCTACACGAACCTGCAACCTAAGATCATCTTGCAAAAGTTGTTGTTGTTGCTTTAATTGTGAAAGCAGCCTGCTGCCCACATTTCCGGCTCCTGTTATAAAAAGATTTAACTGCTTATAAGTTGTTTCAAAAAATTCTTCATGCAATACATTGATTGCTTTTTTTACATCGGCTGTTGCTATAACCGCGGATATATTTCTTTCAGAAGAGCCTTGAGCAATTGCCCTGATATTTACACCATTTCTACCTAATACACCAAACATTTTACCGCTTACACCGGGATGGCTTTTCATGTTATCGCCTACTAATGCAACAATAGCCAATGATCTTTCAACGATAAGCGGCTCTACTTTTTTCGTCTCTATTTCATAGGTGAAAGCTTTATCTGCCGCGGCTTTTGCTGGGCCTGCATTAACTTCCTCAATGCCCACACAAATAGAATGCTCAGATGAACTTTGAGTGATAAGGACTACATTTATCCGTTCGTTAGACAGTGCTTCAAATAAACGTTTTGAAAAACCGGGAATACCAATCATCCCACTGCCTTCGAGACTCAACAAAGAAAGATTGTTTATACTGGAAATCCCCCTGATACTATTGCCGTTTTTTTGCGCATCGCTCTCTATCAAAGTACCGGGATCATCCGGGGCAAAAGTGTTCTTTATCCTTACAGGAATCCGCTTACTCATTACCGGCTGAATAGTTGGAGGATAAATAACCTTTGCGCCAAAATGAGACAGCTCCATAGCCTCCTGGTAAGATATCTGGTGAATGATCTTTGCATTAGTTACCAACCTCGGATCAGCTGTCATCATACCAGAAACATCTGTCCATATTTCCACAACGGAAGCACTTAACGCGGCAGAAATTATTGCTGCTGTATAATCAGAACCACCTCTTCCCAGCGTGGTTGTTACGCCCTTGTTATTAGCTGCTATAAAGCCCGGGATCACACAAAGTGATGTATCAACAGAGAAAAAAAAACTTTGTATTTTTTTATTGGTCAAAGCAAAATCAACATTTGCATTTGAAAACTGTGCATCAGTTACAATAAGCTCCCGTGCATCTTTCCAGGTATTGTTAATACCAAGTGTTTTCAATTTTGCAGCAAAAATGCATGATGACAATAATTCACCATAGCTTATGATAGAATCTTTTGTGCGAAGAGATAATTCTCTTAATAAAAAAACTCCGTTGCATATATCTTCTATTTCATTACAGCGCTTTTTTACCATGCTTAACACGCTGCTTTGCTGATCAAGCGGAATTAATTCCTTCACTGCCGTGAGATGCCGTTGCGCTATTACCTGCAATTTTTCTTTGTACAAATCATTGCCTTCCGATGCTATTGTAGCAGCTTCCAATAAAGCATCAGTGATGCCACCAAATGCAGATAATACTATAATTGTATTGGTATTTTTCTTTATAGCCCGCTGTACTATATTTATTACGTTGTTAATGTTTACAGCATTTGCTACAGAACTACCTCCAAATTTTAGAACCTGCATACGAAATTGAAATTGTAATTTTAGATGAAAATAGTTGGTAAACTTTATGCTGCTTTATATAAAATAATCCTTTGCGTTGTAGCAGCAATATTAGGGGAATTGCAAGTATTTAAATCGCTGCTATTAATTAAGTAACCAAAATGCATATAGTATTGCTGCACATTTTGCATAAAAACCGAAAGTAACCAAATTGCCTGAAAGCCGAAAAAACTAATTGATGTATCGGCTGCCGAAAAGAAACTTTAATGTGAGTGCATCAAGAGAGGTTGTCAATAAGATCATAAATGAAATGTTGCTTTCATAGATTTAAACAAACCGCTGATTGTCCATGTTCCCGGAACAAGCATGCGACGCACAGTATATAGAGGTTGTGTAGAATCTCGCTTTGCAGATAATTGAAAGGCCATTTTTATACCTCGATGCTGCAGTGGCGGAATAGCAGTAGTATTCCAGAGGCCGAAAGGATAAGCAAAATACTTTACAGGCTTCCCTGTAATGCCTTCTAATTTTGCTTTTGCCTCAGTAAGCTGTTTGTCCCAATCTGCATCTGTATATTCTGTTACCCTATGATGATCCCACGTATGTGCTTCAATATCATTGCCGTTGTCAGACAATTGTTTAAGCTGTTCTTTATTTATATAACGTGGCCTGCCGATAGATATATTCATAATAAAGAATACACCTTTAAAATTATACTTAGCCATTTCTGAAGCGCCGATCGTAAATTGTTCCAGATCTGTATCGTCAAATGTA
This sequence comes from uncultured Chitinophagaceae bacterium, assembly GCA_964235805.1. Lineage (GTDB taxonomy): Bacteria > Bacteroidota > Bacteroidia > Chitinophagales > Chitinophagaceae > Ginsengibacter. The sequence continues at coordinate 3,429 of CAXSEB010000064.1, forward strand.
AGCATTACAGATTTTTCGGGCAGCGCAGCACCAGTAGTTAGATAATTATAAAGTTGGTCGGGTAAAATAGTTTTGTAACCACTATCTGCCAGGGCTTTCATTTGTTCTGCAAATATTGCCGGTGGCACAACATAATCTCCCGGCCTTGTACTCCTGATATGGTGATAGCATAAAACAGGTACTTGTTTTCTTGAGAAAATAACAGGTGCATCCGCCACTGGCGTAGTAGCTGCTGAATCTTTAATGCTTTTAGATGCATGTCCATTGACGGACTTTTTTATTTCAGTTTTATTGTTATTACAGGATATAAGTATAACAATGATGCACGCAGAGAAAAAGGCTTTCATTAAATTTTGGTAAGAATTATTGATATTGAATGTAGATAGGCTTCGGCGTAAATCTTAATAATTCAGCGGGCTGAAAGAGACCTTGCTTATCTTTTTTGATATCATTTTTGTAGAATAATTTAAAGCCGGTAAATTGAACCGGCTCTTTATAAATATACCGCTGATAGGAAGAAGTTTTCAAAATCTTATCTCCCCATCCATCCATATCAATCACAACCTGCACTTCAGGAAGTTTTTTAATTCTCTTGTAATCCGTAATCATACCCTGCGTAAATCGATGAACGATCAATATCTTTGGGGGAAGATTATTTGCTTTAACAATACCTGCTAAAAAATCAATAGCATTATTTATATCGTCTGCATTGAAAGTACCGATTTTTGTTCCCGGTGTTTCACCGTTCTTCATCGAAAATTCAGGATCAATTCCGAGATGCACATTCGGCATTTTCAAATATGTTTCGAGTTGTGGAACTTCATCTCTAACAGTGCTTCCTCCAACCTGGACATCAAGAAAAACCTGCGCATTTATTTCTTTGGCCCAATTAACAATTGTGTCAATTTGGTGAAAAGGCATACGCAGCCTGTGCTTTCCATCTTTACCGGGCTGGCCTTGAGCAGTAACTGCTATATAGTGTAAGCCAGGCAACACAGGAATTGAAGTATCAGCGGCCTGCCATTTATCTACTTCCTGCTTAAGCTTTTTAAGCATTTGATCTTTTGGTAATTCGCCGAGGATGCCCATTCTTGTAGAATATAAATTACCATAAAAAGCAACAATCCTATTGAAAGGCAAAAGAGCGCCCGGCAAAGGATAAGGAGATTTTACAGGCCATAAACCGGTAGTATCGCCATTGCCAAGCGCCGCCATGTGTTTGTTATATAATGCAGTATCATAAACTGACACAGCAGTTTTCACGGTGCTTTTAGACTGAGCAGAATCTTTTTGAGCATTCATTTTTGCCGATGTTCCTGTTTGACAACTGCTATACAAAACACTGAATAAGGTAACACTTAATACAACGGACAGAGGATTTCTAACTAGCATATATTTAATCTGGGGATATAAACGGTTTTATATTGGATAAATTATTTCCGGCGGAAAAATACTCAAAACTCTTAAATAAAAAACTTTTAGTTTAAGGCTTAATAATATTAATTGTCTTTTCAATTACTAACCGTAAAATACTTTTGTTTTTTTATAATTTGTACCAAGAGTTTAGCGTTTCTATACTTAGTCTCAAATATTTTTATGAAACACACGCTAATCATAATTGCGCTTTTGTCAGCATATTATTTTACAAATGCGCAAACAACTGCTTCAACTGATGAATTGTTTAAAAATGCAAGGCAAGCAGCTTTTGAAAAAAAAAATTATGATAAGGCAAAGCAACTGGCACAACAGGCATTAATAAAATCACCGGCTTATGCAGATATAGAAATTTTTTTGGGCAGAGTGTATACCTGGAATAAACAATACGATAGCGCACGTTACCATTTTTCAAATGTGCTAAGTTCTTCACCTGTAAGTGAAGATGCAAGTATCGCATATGCTGATCTTGAATATTGGAACAATCACTACAATGAGGCATTACAAATTTGCTCAAGGGCATTGGCTGTATATCCAACATCAGAAGAACTTTTACTTAGAAAAGCAAAAAGTTTAAATGCAACAAAAAGATACAGAGAGGCCGGCATAATTACCAACGAGCTTTTAAAGGCCAATAAGCACAATACTGCTGCTTTAGCTTTGGCATCAACGCTTAAAGATGCTGTTGCCATAAATAAGATCAGCATCACTTATGAAAATTCTTCGTTTGACAAACAATTTGACAAAGCATGGCATTTGGCAAGTATATCTTACGGACGCCAAACCAGGATTGGATCTGTAACTGCACGAATGAATTATGCAAACCGCTTTAATACAAACGGCTTACAAGGTGAACTGGATGCTTACCCAAGAATCAGCAAAACCTTTTACAGTTATGTAAATTTTGGGTATTCAGACAATGTTGGGGTATTCCCTAAATACAGGGCAGGCTTTTCTTTATATGCAAATTTGCCTAACAGCTTTGAGGCAGAAGCTGGAATACGATACCTGTATTTTAGCGGCACTACAATGATTTACACTGTTTACCTGGGCAGGTATTACAAGAACTTTCTTTTTAGCGCACGCACTTATATAACACCTGCGAATGGTGCTATTTCACAATCTTACGGCCTTGCCGCAAGGTATTATCTAAGTGGAGCAGAAGATTACATTCGCCTAAGCGTGGCTACAGGCATCTCCCCTGACGAAACAAATCAAAACATCCAGTATAATACAAAGAGTAAACTTTCCTCAAAACAAATTTCGGCCGGCTTCAGTCACACCTTCTCAAAAACAAACATAATATCATTAAGTACCGGGTTAATTAACCAGGAGTACAAAACATCTGTAAGAGGGAACCAACTTAACTTGTCTGTTGGCCTAAGTCATAGGTTTTAAGAGCTATGCATCAATACTGCTTCAGCTTTATTAAGGTTATCACGTAACTACAAAAACAAAACTGTAATCAATTACTTTATTCCTTAAGGTGTCGTTATATCGTATTTGTCAATTAAGTATACTGATCTATCGAAAACAATTGCAGCATAAACGCACACTGAGCATACAGTGTTATGACATCATTAAATCTTTAATGAAATACTTTGAATGTGTTAACCTCTATAAGAACCGTTCAGGAAGATTATGGTTGCAAGTAAATTCTTCTAAAAGTATTAGAGCAGATATTTTAGATTTGCCTCTGTGCAAGAGTAACGTACTATTTGTTAAGTTCATCTAGCCTTACTATAACGCCATCATTTCTTTTATTAACGATTACCTAATCTTACTTAATTAATAAACTATCCGGAATCATTGAAGTAGTGTTGGCTAACCTGTCGTTCTTCTGCCTAAAAGTTGTAAAGGCGGCTTTAATTTTTGCTTTTTCAATGTCATCTGTCACCGGATCGAGATACATGTGGTTACTAACTTTGAAAAGGTCTTCTCCGTTTAACATGTAACTGCCCAAAACATAATCACCAATTTCATTTTTGGTTTGCATTAGCGGGTAAGAATGAATGTTCCTGAATGTATGAGCAGTATCAAGCCCGCCACCAACCCAGTTTACAACGGTTGGAACTTTAAGATTGTATTGATGTTTAAGTAAGGATAAGATGCTCGGCGTAATATCGAAATGACAGGAAACGGAACTAAAAGAATTATTTTGCTTCAACAGCGGAGAGTAAATAATTAATGGTACATGATAACGATCGATTTTTGTTGACATTGGAATTTCAGGCATGCGATGATCTCCGGTGATAACAAAAATCGTATTGCTATAATCAGCACGTGCCGCATAACCGGTTATAAAGTTTCTAGTCGCATTGTCAGCATATAATATACTTGCATATTGATCCTTGTACCGGCGATGCTCTTCTTTCTCTTCTTCTTTAAAAGCTAAGGCCTGCATTCGTTGTTCAAAAAGTTGTAAATAATCTGCCTGGTCGTTGATCAGGAATGGGCTGTGCGTAGAAAGTGTGAGCACAACATTACATGTTGGAGATTTAATTCCGGATGTCGCTTCATTATATTTTTTAAATACTTCACCATCTCCATAACCCCAGCTAAACCCGCTGCTGCTTGAAGGCATTTTTGTATACGCTTTTGAGTAAGTTGCTTCATCATATATGTTTGTTCCATTCATTTTAAGGAACATATTCATATTATCAAAGCTTGCATCACCGCCATAAAAAAAGTTGCTTTTGTAACCATTCTGTTTTAAAATATTCAGTAATGATAAGTGCGAAGGCATTTGTGCTCCCATCTCAAGAAATCCATTTTTACCAAACGGCAACGAGCCAAAAATAGATGGCAGTGCAGCGAAAGTTCTACCACCACTGCTCAAAAAATTATCCCAGTAAAGGCTTTTGCCTGATAGCGAATCCAGGAAAGGTGTAAAGCTTCCCAAGTAAGCATCTTTGTTTGAGAATGCCCTGCCTAGTCCTTCCACAACAATGAAAACAAAATTTGGGGGAGCATCCTGCTTATTAAAGAAAGGAGAGAGTACATCAACACTTGAATCTACTTTATGTAGAAACGGATAATGTTCTTCATCTACATATTTAATTGCTGCAGAATCTGTAACAGGCAAATCTACATTTGCCATTGGCACAAGCGTTTTGGAAGGCTTGTTATCGCTTGCATTACCATCAAAAAACTTATA
>CAXSEB010000064.1:8029-9958 GCA_964235805.1 uncultured Chitinophagaceae bacterium
GGCTTCGTTTGTTTCCACCTTCTTACTCATAATCAACTATTAAAAAAATAGTACGACTTATTTAACGCTATATTGTTACCAAATTCCTGGCTCGGTTTCCATTTATTGGCAATTGAAGCTATAGAGCAAACTGCCGCAACCACAAATAAAGTAATCAATGTAAAAGAAAACGCAGCACTCAGTTTTATCTTTTTAGGAAGAATTATAAACAGCGTTGTAAACAGCCCCAGCATTAATATTATGCTGCTTATCATAGTAACGGAAATGCCCGCAGCCCCAACTGTTTGTTTTATATCTTCCAGCGAATAATTAAGCAGATCAGCACCTAAAGGCACGAGGGTTTTTAAAAAATATTCCGCAAGCGCCACATGTATTGTAATCAACAATACCGAAAAAAGTACGAAAAAAAAGCGGGCTATTTTCTTATTAAAAACATATAATAATACAAAAACAGCTATTGGCACAATAGCAATATTGAATGCAAACGAAACATCGTTGATAACACCTGAACTTATAATTTTTAAAAAGTGATTTTGCGAGCCAAACTCTTGTGTATTGCGAATAAGCTCATAAATTTTTACCAGTAACATTGATGTAATAAAAATTATGCTGTAGGCTGCTGCTTCTTTTATTCCACGCAATAGAACTTGTGGCAACTGGTCAGCGTATTTTTTTTCTTTTCTTGTATTGATTGATGATACATCGTCTGTCAATGTTTCCTCTTTAGATACAGTTGTTTCTTCCACAGGAAAGTATGCCGGTGCCTTCGCCTGACCGGAACTCAGCCCCTGTCTTGTCATTTCACCCCAGGTATTTTTCTTTCTCAGATAATCAATATTGCCCGCAATTGCAGACCAAACAAGGAAAGGATGAAAAATAAACGGTTCCCAAAAAGCTGTTATTACCAATTTGAAAATATCCCCCCGGTTCTTATATTGATTGTAAGTCAACACTTCCATCATTATAGCAAACACGGAATAAGTAAATCCAAATAATACAACGCATAACAATAATGTAAGAAACCATGCCCACTGTATCATTCCGTATATAGCAAAAATTATAAAAGCTGCAATACCAATAAATTCAATAAGAGGAGCAAGAAACTCGAAGAAAAACCAAAACGGATAACTGATCATTCCCAGCAATCCGTATTTACTATTAAAGAACATTACTTTATGCATCCTCAACGTTTCTATTGTACCTCTTGTCCATCGATTCCTTTGTCGCCCCAGTATTTTGTAATTGTCTGGTGCTTCTGTCCAGCATAAGGGATCGGGTATGAATGTTACTTTATAAGGCAATTTGTTTTCTTCCATATAGCGCCGCATTCTCACAATAAGTTCCATATCCTCGCCAACTGTTTTAAAATTATAACCACCGCACTTAATTATAATCTCTTTGTCGAATGTGCCAAAAGCGCCCGAGATAAGCAATAAGCCATTCAGCCTGCTCCACGCCATGCGTCCTAATAAAAATGCACGCATGTATTCAACAGTTTGTACACGTGGTAAGAATTTTTTCGGCACTTTTATCTTTGTTAGCTTTCCATTTTCTATCTCGCAATTATTAGCTATTCGTATAACTCCGCCGGAAGCAATTACTCTAACTTTTGTTTCTTCCAAAAATGGCTTAATCATTTTCAGCAATGCATCCTGTTCCAACACACAATCCACATCAACACACACAACATAGCCATGTTTAGCTATGTTAACACCAACATTTAAGGCATCGGCCTTTCCGCCGTTTTCTTTGTCTACAACAAGAAGTTTATTATAAACAGGGTTATTACTTTTATAAACTCCTTTAATTTCTTTTGTTAGTATCTGTTCATTTATAAAATAATTTGTTTTATAAAGATCATAGGCCGAAATCAATTTTTGTAGTGAATCATCTTTACTGCCGTCATTAATTATTATCACTTCAAGAGTA
>CAXSEB010000065.1:0-1513 GCA_964235805.1 uncultured Chitinophagaceae bacterium
AAACACAGGTTTAAATGGCATTGTTCGTATTGGCGCTTCTGATATTATGGAAGATCTTAAATTTTCCGGAGGTTTCCGTTTATCCACAAATTTAAAAGATAATGATTGGCTGTTCCAGTTTCAAAATTTAAGAAAAAGAGTTGATTGGGGATTTACTTTTTACCGGAGCGTACAAACACAAAATTATGATACAGTACCGTTAAACAGGTTAATTTCTAATTTATACCAGGCAAATCTTTCTTATCCATTTGATGAAGCCAGGAGCGTAAGGCTTAATATAGGTTTTAGAAGAGACAGGCGTGCAATATTATCTTTTGATCCTTTTACATTAGAAGAGCCCGATAACAAGAAAACGTATGGCCTTATGCACCTGGAGTATGTATATGATAACACCTTAAACCCGGTTCAAAATATATGGAACGGTGTTAGGTACAAGGCTTATATTGATTGGAATACCCAAATAGATCATTTGAAAACTTCTGAGGGCAGGTATACATTTAATGTTGGTTTTGATGGAAGAGTCTACTATCCTATTTACAGGAACTTTATTTGGGCGGGCCGGGCTGCCGCAGACTTTAGCTGGGGAAACCAAAAGCTGATTTATTATCTTGGCGGAATTGACAACTGGCTGATGTTTGGCCAAAATCTCAAAATTGATCAAAAGACCGGTCAAACTTCTTACAGGTATTTTAATCCAAATAATACTCCAGCTCCAGATGTTGATTATGCATTTCAAACACTGGCTGTAAATATGCGTGGCTTTATCCAAAATGCTGCCAATGGAAACAATGCGATGGTTCTTAACAGCGAATTCAGGTTACCCGTATTTACTACCTTATTTAATAAGCCGATTAATAATGCCTTTTTAAGAAATTTTCAGCTGACACAATTTATTGATCTTGGCAGTGCATGGAATGGCAGGTATGACAAACTTAAAAGGCCCGGCGTAACGTACGGTGATGCACCAGTGCAGGTTAAGATTAAAACAGGCGGCATTGGTCCGTTTCTTGGCGGTTATGGCTTTGGTGTAAGAAGTACTTTATTAGGTTACTTTATAAAGGCAGATGCAGGCTGGCCTATGTTGGGGTTATTTAAAGGAAAACCTATCTGGTATTTTAGCTTAGGGTTGGACTTTTAACAACTATTAATTCATTATTGTTTATAGCAGCAGAAAGTGAAATAATGACAATACATAATATCCAGGCTGCAGCAACCATATTACGTAAGTTAGATTCCCTTAATTCCGTTTCTCTTAACGACCGTCCTGCTGCTACAAACTGTTCGGGCGATGAACTCACATAAACTAATACCAGCGCAATCCTTAAGCCTTTTTGTGGCTGCCATGTAATAATAGTTTGTCCATCCTTTTTAGCATTGTTGAAAACGCCGGAAGGAGGTTTTGGCATATAGCCTTGTAAATAACCGGTTGATTTCACTGGTGATTCAGAAGAATCGTATAATGCCAGAAAAGGTGAAAGGCTTTTAGCAATGTTTATACTATCAGAAGTAAATA